>NZ_JABUZF010000060.1:0-793 GCF_014897885.1 Halomonas sp. 3D7M
TGAGCGTTTTTTGGGGTAGGGTTGGACTCCTGGCAAGTCTAGAACTATAAGCAAACATATAAGTCTAAAAGATTTTATATGCAAACTCGAAAAATATACCTTTGCGTATACCAGTGCCCCTAGGCGCAACCCGCTAAAAGAAAAGCTTATCATTGGATAATATCAATCACTGCTAATTCTGTTTGTAGCATATATGGGCTGCTTACGGCCACAAGCGGACAACATAAAAACGCGGCTATATTAAAGCCTTATATATAAATGCAACTAATTTCTTTGCAGCCCACACCCGATTGCGGTCGGCGGCTATCAACAGAAAGGCCTGCTAATAGTTAAAACCGCTCTTAAGCATTTATGAACACCCCGCTGCGTATTTTATTGTGAAACTTACGGAAATCGCCCGCTTTTTTTAAAATCAGGCTGCGCAAATAATACGTCAACAATGGCTCAACACTTACCACTCCTAATTGTATTGACTTTCCCAGACGGATTTTGCAATCGCTATGTGCATTGCAACTACAGCATTGTAATAGCTATTCAGCCGCTCAGTTGTGATGGGCAGAACTTCGCCAACCCATTCATTGAGCTCTGGGAAATTTTCAACATCCTTGGAACTCAGATACCCATAGCGATGAAGGATTACATTTCTCACCATGGAAGACTCATTGTATTTATTAGCAGCTATAGCGCTGAGCTGGAGTTCTAAACCAAACCAAGAAAATAACACCACCATCCTATTGGCAATATCCACTCCCCCATTCTCAGTAGAATTCCTGAATCCGTGAAGCTGGCGCCG
>NZ_JABUZF010000004.1:0-965 GCF_014897885.1 Halomonas sp. 3D7M
TTAGCCGAAGCCAATGAGGAGCTGGCCATCACAAAAAAGGCCGCGGTGTACTTTGCGAAGAGCCTGAAGTGAAGTACGCCTTTATCCATCGTCATCGCCAGGCTTTCAGTGTTCAGCGCATGTGCCATGTTGTTGGGGTCGCTCGAAGCGGCTACTACGCTTGGCGACAGCGCGAAGGAGGTCTGTCTCTAAAGCGCAGCCAGCAAGCCGTTCTCGATAAGCGTGTGGCTGCGGCGTTTCACCAACGTAAAGGCCGCTCAGGCGCCCCGAGATTAGCTCTAGACCTGCAAGATGACGGAATACCGGTGAATCGCAAGACCGTGGCTGCCAGCTTACAGCGACAAGGCCTGCGTGCTAAAGCTGCCCGTAAGTTCAAGGCCACCACAAACTCTCGACATTCGCTACCTGTTGCGCCAAACCTGCTAGAGCAAGACTTCAGGGCTTCAGCCCCTAATCAAAAGTGGGTGGGTGATATCACCTACTTGGCGACGGGTGAAGGTTGGCTTTATCTTGCTGTGCTAATTGATCTTTACTCTCGCAAAGTCGTTGGTTGGGCAATGAGCGAGCGTATGACGGCAGATCTTGTCTGTGATGCACTACAAATGGCGCTATGGAAACGTAAAATGCCAACAGGCGTGATCGTCCATTCAGATCGAGGTGGTCAGTACTGTTCGACGCTGTATCAGTCGCTACTGACGCGACATGAACTCAAGTGCAGTATGAGCGCGAAAGGCAACTGTTATGATAACGCCTGTGCCGAAAGCTTCTTTCACAGCCTCAAGGTGGAAGCGATCCACGGCGAGAACTTTAAAACGCGAGATATGATGAGACGCCAGGTGTTTGAATACATCGAACTGGACTACAACAAGCAACGACGGCACAGTGCTATAGGGATGATCAGCCCAGAGGCGTTTGAAGTCCGAATGATCGCTTAAACGAGTGTCCACTGTTGCTGGGTAAGATCA
>NZ_JABUZF010000061.1:0-1704 GCF_014897885.1 Halomonas sp. 3D7M
GCGGAGGGGATGCCCGAGGCGTGGTGCACCGTGAACTGGGCCTTGGTGACGTTGCGGGCCGAGGCCTTCTGGTCGTCCAGCTGGTGCAGCATGCCCTTGCGCCGGGCACCGAGCCCGGACAACGGGATCTGCGAGGCGATCACCAGCATCGGCACACCGGTCGCGTAGGCCTCCTGCAGGCCGGCCAGCGAGGTGAGCGCGCCCGGGCCGGTGGACAGGAACAGGACGCCGACCTCGCCGGTGGCCCGGGCGTATCCGTCCGCGGCGAAGGCGGCGTTGTTCTCCACGCGGTTCGAGACGAACTCCAGCGGGGAGCGGGACAGGGCGTCGAAGAGGCCGAGGGCGTGCTGGCCCGGGATGCCGAAGACCGTCCGTGCTCCCAGGGCGTGGAGCGTCTCGACGGCGAGGTCGCCGCCGTTGCGCCGCGGGGCCGCCGTCGTCGTCTGCTCGTCTGTCATCGGCCCGGCTCCTCACCGGCGGCCGCGCGGGTCGCGCGGCGGTCGGCCATCAGGGAGATGAGGTCATAGGCCACATGGGAGGCGGCGACGCCGGTCAGCTCGGCGTGGTCGTAAGCCGGGGCCACCTCCACCAGGTCCGCGCCCACGATGTCCAGCCCGCGCAGCCCACGCAGGATCTCGAGCAGCTCGCGGCTCGTGATGCCGCCGGCCTCGGGGGTTCCGGTGCCCGGGGCGTGCGCGGGGTCGAGGACGTCGATGTCCACCGAGATGTAGAGCGGCCGGCCCCCGATGCGCTGGCGCAGCTGGTCCACGATCTCGTCCACGCCCTGACGGAGCACATCCGAGGAGGTGACGATGCCGAAGCCCATGCGGTGGTCGTCGTCGAGGTCCTTCTTGCCGTAGAGCGGACCGCGGGTGCCCACATGCGAGATGGCCTCGGTGTCCAGGATCCCCTCCTCCACGGCGCGGCGGAACGGCGTGCCGTGGGTGTACTCGGCGCCGAAGTAGGTGTCCCACGTGTCCAGGTGGGCGTCGAAGTGCAGCAGGGCCACGGGCTCACCCGCCCGGGCGGAGGCGGCGCGCAGCAGCGGCAGCGCGATGGTGTGGTCGCCGCCGATGGTCATGAGTGAGGAGCCGTCCTCGGTGAGGTCCATCGCGTCCTGCTGGATCGCCTCGATGGCCTCGCCGATGTTGAACGGGTTCACCGCCATGTCGCCGGCGTCCACCACCTGAGCCTGTGCGAAGGGCGAGGTGTCCGTGGCCGGGTTGTACGGGCGCAGCAGCCGCGAGGACTGCCGCACGTGGCCGGACCCGAAGCGTGCACCGGGGCGGTAGGAGACGCCGGCGTCGAACGGCACGCCGACCACCTTGATCTCCGGGGCGACGCCGGCCGCGGCCGCCTCGTCCAGGCGCGGCAGCAGGGCGTAGGTGGGGGCGCCGCCGTAGCGGGGCACGAGGGCGGAGTTCACGGGGCCGAGGCGGCCGTTGTCCTCGACGCGGGGGATCTCGAGCATCTGGATGTCCTCTCTGGGCGGTTCGGTTCGGTTCGGTCTGGTCTGTCTGGTCTGTCTGGTCTGTGCGGTGCGGGCGTGCCGCACGGGGTCATGCGTGGCCCACGAGGGTCCACAGCACGACGGCGGGGCGCTCGTCCGGATTGGCCCACGAGTGGGGCTCGCGGCCGGGGAAGGTGACGGTGTCCCCCTCCTCCAACAGGTGCACGGCCTCGGTGGTCCGCAGCTCGAGGCGG
>NZ_JABUZF010000062.1:0-12739 GCF_014897885.1 Halomonas sp. 3D7M
CGGCTTCAGCCGGAGGTAATTGACCAGATTTTCCTCGTTACGTTGATTTCCCTAGTAGCTTAACCAACTTTTGCGCTTGACCAAGCCGGTGCGAAATTAAGCCGCCCCCCGAGAAATTTCCAGCACCATCGACCAGGAAGACGGGAGCAGTTGCAAAGCATCCATCACGATCTGCCAATCGGATGTGGCGATAGACATACCCAGCTGATCTTCTAGCACCGATGGGCGTAGCACCTGGCGGCCCCAAAGCTGTATCCGACCACTATCGGCATCGACAACCGAATCCGAAAGCAGCGTAAGCGGAAACTGCGAAGACAGCTGATCCAGTTTGCGCTGAAGACGGGCAGCTCGCACCGCGTCTTCCCATTCGTCGTCGTCCAGGCCAAATAGCGCAACACTTTCGATGGACGGAGAATCGGACACAGCAGGGATAGTTTCGGGGCGTCCAAAAGAAGCGAGGTCGCGTACTGCAATGCAGGAGAGTCAACGCCGTACCGATCCAGAAACGCAAGCAAGTGCCTCTGTCGAGCCTGTGTCTCCATCTCGAAACCCTTACTTTAGACGATGGTAATGACGGACAAGGCCATCGCAAAATCGGCACTGCGGATACAACGCAATAGCCGAGCTATCGGCTTCACCTACAAGATCGGGAAACTCGATGCGCTCACCCATGTATTTTCGTCCTCGCTCGTCGCTCAGGCGCTTGATGAGCACGGTTGGAATGTCGAAATCCGTCGTGTCGGCAACAGGATCAGTCAGCCAGAAAGGCAGTGTCAGATCGACGATAATCCGCGTTGTTTGCAGCGGCACCTCCAGCCAGTAATGCGGCACGATGATCACGTTTTCGCCCGTTTCGTTGGTATGTAGCTCGCCAAAGAACAGCTCCTTGGGCATACCGGCGTCAGCAAAGAATGCTGCTGCTTCGTGCGCAACGTCGCCACAGTCAGCATCCTCAGTGATGTCGGGCGTCAGGTTAAAAAATGCCATAGCGATATCGTCAGCCAATATCTGCTGTTCTTCTTCAAGCCGTGACAATGCGTTTTCAGACTTATCAGCGGTTACTAATGTGAGCACAGTGCTCTCCTTGTCTCGATGTCGGGTGTCCTTTGGATTCTACGCATCCCGAAAAACCGACCAAGGCGCTGAGGGGCGGATTTCTGGTGAATTAGCTTCAGCCCACCCTCAAGGCTTAAATAAACCATAACATACGCTATAAACCTTTTAGTTTGTTATGTGGCATAATAGCTTATAAATGCTTTTTTGCAGCTTTTATGCACTGAAGTATATAAGTGCTTAAAAGTAGAATATGGATTAAAATCAATCAAAAGTTATATAAAGCTATTCTGCTCTTTATAGATTTATGAAAGCCGCTTTTTTGAAACAGGCTTTTGCAATTTTTATTTTAAAAGGAAAGCATTGTGACGGTGTTCTGTGTATGCCTGCACACGAAATTAAGACCACTTGAATGTGAAAGAGGATAAGCCTAACGAATATTATCAAATTATTCGGCGGCATGGTTTAAAAAGAGAAATTTCACCAGCAGAGGTGTTTGAGTCATGAATAAATAACTTATTAGACTATCTACTTTCTATGCGACTCAATTACCTTTTTGACCTCCTTCAACGCTGTTCGCGCTTTTGATAACTCATAAAAAATTTTTCGATTTTTGGCATGGTCTTTTTCGTGCGCCGCAACTAATTCTCGCTCCCAACTTTCAGCCCCATTAAAGTCTCGGGCGTTATAATGATGCTTACCAGACCGTTTAATATGTTTAGCGTAGTAAGTTTTACCTTTGCGCATCGAGTCAGAGTTTCGAACAAACGCATCACGGAAATAGGCGACTTCCAAGGTTCCTCGATTAACGCGAACACGGATACCGAGCTTACCTGGATCACCTGCTGCAAAACGCTCCATTTTTTCTTCCCAAAATAAGTCAGCCATCGTGCGTGAGTCCAAGGCTGCCAGATAAATCGACCGCTCAATTTCTTCAAGCATTCCATCGGCTGCATCCGACAGCGCGGCAGATACTTCAGCCAAATCAATACCCGAACGCTCGGCTTCTGCCTCGTCGTTCACAGCAAGCAACGTATGCAAATGGTCAAGCGAATAATTACTTGAACTGCTGCTACCACCATATTCTGACATCCAGATAGCCCTCCAAAGCCTCAATATCTAACAGACGCTCCCCATGAAATTACCCTGGGGGAAACCCTCGCTCCCCACAGGATATTACTTACTGGTGGAAGGTGAAACAGAAAATAGGAAAAATAGCCAATTTTTTTTAATTCTCCCCCCAACTGGGGGGAGGTGAGCAAAATTTGCCACTTCCCCCCATTACTGGTGGGAGATTACTAAATTTCTTCACTTCCCCCCAATATTGGTGGGAAGTGAAAAAGTAATGAGAGGGTTGAAGCATTTCTCAATGGATGCAATACTGATTTTTACAAACCTAAAAGTTTAAAATAAACTCTCTAAAGCGAAGTGACTTGCGCTTCGATTTAGCGGTTCAACAGTGAAACGTGGAGGTCTGAATGGGTACGAACGTAGGGCTGGATATCGGCTATAGCAACACCAAGCTGGTTTACTCAGGCGGCGATGAAGGGCATCAGGAGTCCATCTTTCCTGTAGGGGTGTCGCGCCTCGATCAATTCAATCGGCAGATTAAAGGCATTACCGGCGGTGATGTTGATACCACCATTGTTATGGTAGATGGCGTTGAATATGCCGCTGGTATTGCACCAGGTAAAGTGTTGGGTAGCTCACGCGATATAACGGAAAACTACATTAAAACGACGCAGTATAAGGCACTTTTCCATGCTGCGTTATTATATACAAATGATCGCCAGATAGATCGCTTAGTGACGGGGTTGCCGGTCACGCATTGGCAGAACGAAGAATTAAAAAACGATATTAAAAAGATGATGGCAGGGGAGCATCAAGTTGCTAAAAAGAGAACCGTAACCGTGGATGAAGTTGAGGTCATTCCACAACCAGGCGGTGCATTTTTAGATGCTATTCACTACGCTGAAAGTAACGACGATCAAGATACCGTAGAGGCGTTAACAGAAGGCAGTGTTATCATCATTGACCCTGGCTTTTATAGCACTGACTTTGTAGTGTTTGAAGAAGGGGAGTTAAATGCTGAGTTGTCCGGTACAACCCTTTTAGCAACGTCTCGGATTATTGATAGAGTGGCTGAATTGGTCAGTGCAGACTACGGAGCGGCACCAGGTAAGAGCCTCAAGCCTGAAAAAATTGAAAGTTTAATACGCGCAAATTTGCACATAGTACGCTATGCAGGACAGAAAATAGACATCCAACCTTACATCCAACAAAGCGCATTGGAAATCTCTCAGGCTGCTATAAGCGAAATTGCGGGTAGTATGCGAAATACGGTACTTGATACTGTTGTGGTTGCAGGGGGCGGTGGGGCATTTTTCGAACCTGAAGCGCGGCGAATTTTCTCACATTGCGAGATTATCCAGCCTTCTGATCCAGTGCTGTCCATCGCTCGGGGCTATCACGGCTGGGCCGCACGATAGCGTTTATTGGCATTACAGCTGGTGGTAGCACTGATTACCGCCAGCTTTATAATCATTGGAGAATCCGCGATGCACGACTTTCAGCAATCACAGCCGCTTGTCATCAACATCATGCTGTACCGCCGCCGCGATGGTGATCTGTACAGAGAACTTATGTCTGTCCCTAATAAATACCGTGCGGAGCGTCTGCGCAATCTCGCTAACCTATGCTGTTTGATGCGGGAAATGGGGGGCATTGCCGTTGACAGTGAGCGATTGCATTCACTCGCCGAAAGGCACTATAGCAGTATCGTCAGTGAGGACGTGGAGGATAGCGACGGAGACGAGACAGAATCTTCCATGCCGCTAAAATTGACCGTCAATTTCTACAATTATCCCGAGCTGTACCGCGACCTGGCAGCCATTCCAAACGGTAATGTTTCCAGTCGGGTAAAAGCCCTTGCGTCGGCGGGGGCATTACTCAATGATATTTCACGCTGGGCTCGCCATGCTGATAATCAAGGGCTGTCGACCCGCCCATCACAAAACCCGCAGGCACATGCTATCGTCAAAGAGCCCGTTGATCCTGGTGTGGCAAGCATAAAAGAGGAAGGCGGGGTTGAGGTGGGAGCCCAAGAAGGAAGAGCAGATACAAGTGTGGAGGCGGATGCCTCAACAGAGCCGTCAGTAGCAGATAATAAGCGGGATAACACGCCTAAAAAATCCAGTGCCATCGGCAAAATCAGAATGTAGTCACCAGACAGCCGTGTTTTGTAGCGGCTGTACTACATGCCACAAAACCAGACATCCCCATGCCACAAAACCTGGTGAAACCGATCATGTCCACTTGCTGGTGAACTACCCGCCCAAGGTGGCGATTTCAAGGCTAGTAAATAGCCTGAAAGGCGTTTCGAGTAGACGAATGAAACTACTGCACCCTGAATTGGTACAACCGGCCTACAGGAAAAATGCGTTATGGAGTCCCAGCTATTTTGCGGGAAGTGTCGGCGGAGCACCGCTGAGCGTCGTCAAGCAATACATTGAGCAGCAGACAAGGCCAGAATAGGGGACGCTTCGCGTCCCACGCTATCCATCCTCGCACTAGAAGTACGAGGTTTTTCGCGTTAACTGATAATTGCGCCTATTAATTATTTCGTGCGCACGAAATTTTATGAGCGGGGAACAGCGCAGCTCAGCCAGGTAGAGCGCCTCCAGTTGACGACGCCCCCTGATCTGCTATATTGTGGCTACATTGTAGCTACAGAGAAGAAGTGGGGGACACCATGAGTGCTGATACCGTCGTTCGAGCCCGCATCGATAGCGAAACCAAAGAACGCGCCACCGCAGCCCTGGAGGCCATGGGGTTGTCCGTATCCGATGCCATCCGCCTGCTGATGCTGCGGATCGCCGACGAGAAGCGCCTGCCGTTCGCTGTCCAGGTGCCAAACGCCTCCACGGCCAAGGCTCTGGACGAGCTGGACGCCGGCAAGGGCAAGCGCTTTGATAGCGCGGATGCGCTGTTCGAGGACCTGGGCATCTGATGCTGACCCCAGTCCGTTCCAGCCAGTTCAAACGCGATGTAAAGCGGGTCCAGAAGCGCGGCAAGGACATGGACAAGCTGCGGCGCTTGCTGGGCCTGCTGCTCGAGCAAGCTCTCTTGCCGGATGCCTACCAGGATCACCCGTTACGGGGGAATTGGAAGGGCTACCGAGATGCCCATATCGAACCCGATTGGTTGCTGCTGTATCGCGTAGAGGGCGACGAGCTACATTTGGCCCGTACCGGCAGCCATTCAGACCTCTTCCAGGAGTGATTCCGCTCCTGGAATTCAAGATTATCCGTATCGGTAAAAGGACCAGAAGAGGAGGGTGCGGCAATGCAGACACCACCAGACGACTACGCCCCACCTTATGCGCGCGAAGCGATCCTAGAGCATCTGGAAGACCTCGAGGACACCTATCTAGCAGAGCAGACGCTGGAGCGCCTGCGCCGCGGCGATGAAGCCACCCACTCACTGGACGACGTGGACAATTATCTTGAATTTTAAAAAAGTAAACCAATAGGAAGCAACAAACCGTCCAGTAAGGTAGGTTTTTATGGCTAACGAATGCTTTGACGATATTTGGGATGCGCTGGAAGATACCCCGCAAGAGGCAGTGAACATGCGGCTAAGGTCTCAGCTAATGAGAAAGCTGGTGGAGCGTGTTCGCTCTTGGGATCTCAGCCAAAAAGAAGCGGCGAAGCGCCTGGGGACCACTCAGCCACGTCTGAACAACCTCCTGGCGGGCAAGGTAAGCGCCTTTAGCCTTGATGCCCTGGTGAAGCTTACTGCGAGCGCACACCTTGTACTGAAAGTAGAGGTTGTTGATGAAGAGCTAGTCACAGCATGATTGACATCCTCCCCGCCCTAAAGGACGGGGATTCCCACTTCTGGACGCTCATGCCCGAGCGCAAGACTGAGGATATTCCGAGCCGCATTCACGTCTCGGTCGTGGCGCGCACCACACGCCACGCACTCCCAGTCTCTTAGTCGCAGCCCATTTACGCCCTGCGGCCCGCTGAGCGAGCCGCAAGCCGAACAGGCGCGGGTGGTGTAGGCTTCTCGCACTTCCTTGAACACGATACCTGCGTGATCGCATTTGTATTCCAGCATCGTTTTCAACTGGCCCCACCCGGCATCTAGCACGGACTTGGCCATTTTGGTCTTTACGAGTTTTTGTGAGCTAACATCGCCCACGATGATTTCACCGTACTGATTGACTAGACGGCGTGAGAATTTGTGCAAGGCATCCTTGCGGCGATTGGCGATCTGGGCGTGAATGGCGCGGGTACGTTTCTTGTTGTGGCTACGCTGAGCAATCGCTAGCTTTTCTTCCATGCCACGGTAGAAGCGGCTGTTTTCCAGCTTTTCGCCATTGCTACAAGTGGCTATGTCTTTCAATCCAAGGTCAATACCAACAGCGCCTTGCCCAAGGCTAGGTTTAATATCAGCATCCACGACAACATTGAAATACCAGCGCCCGCGTGCGTCCTCATTAAACGACGCGGAGCGAAACTTGTAATTGGACAGCCCGTAGCTATCCCATATCTTGAAGTAGCTGCCGTTATGGAATACCTGCCCATTCTTCCACTTGGCGGCGCCAGTATTAACGGGTATCCAGCCGAGTGAACGACGCACGCCGCCAGACTTTCGCCAGCTCAACCGAGACTTTTTGAACTGCTTGCGGCGAGTGGCGTATTCGGCGGCGATACATTGCAAGGTCTGGCTGTGCAGACCAAGTTCCTTGCCAGCGCCTTTTGTATACGGATGCAGGTCGTAGGCTGATAGAAACAGACCGCGCTCACGGATAGCGCGAGACGACAGTTCGTTCAGATAGTTCCAGCAAAAGTTCACGCTGCGCGCCATGCGGTTAAGCTGGGCGGCGTGCTTGTCCCTTACGCGAACCTTTAATGTCTTGGTCTGTTTCATGGCCTTGAGTATACTTGGTCTATGGACAGAATCAACTCAATCAGAACTGGCAGGCATTGCGTTTTTGAGATTCACGCTCACTTGGTCTTTGTGACTAAGTACCGTGGTCGGGTGTTCAATGTCGCACATTTAAACTCCCTCGAAACCCTGTTTAGACAGGTGTGTCGGGATTTCGAGGCGGAGCTAAAGGAGTTCAATGGTGAATTCCACTAAAAACAGCTACTAATGCTATACTGGAACAATATCTTACGTTATTTTCGACAAGTAAATACGCTACTAATTGACACCAATATAAGCGACTGGGTGTTAAAATCACAAATATATAGGCGACTGAATATGAATCGGCCTGTTAGAGTTATTGGAACTAACCGAAGGAGCCTTACTGGGCAGGTTTCTTTCTTACGAGGAAGCACTTGCAATTTTGAGTCATCATTAGAGCGCGATTTCCTGATGATCCTCGATTTTGATCCGTTGGTCGCTACGGTTTGTGAGCAGCCGCTAACCCTTAAGTATCAAGATGATGATCGAAAAAGGCGTCAGTACACGCCCGATATGCTCGTGACTTACTCGGATGAAGCGGCGCCGATTCTGTATGAGGTTAAGTATCGCGAAGATTTGAGAGAAAATTGGCACATTATGAAGCCTAAATTTCAGGCAGCTATACGCTATTGCAAGCAGCAAGGTTGGGGCTTTCGCATTGTGACTGAGCGAGAGATTAGAGGCACTGGCCTATTGAACAATGCACGATTTCTAAGGGCCTATAGGGACTTGGCAGAGGACTCGGCTACCGCTACTCACTTGGCTAGAACCCTTGCCGTGCTCGGTGAAACAACACCTGAAATTCTACTTACAGCTGCTTATGCGAATGAGGAAAAGCGTATGTGTGCGCTTAGTTGTTTATGGCAAATGATCGCTATAGGCCGTGTTCATGCTGACCTCATACGCCCATTAAACATGTCCAGCCCCATATGGATTACTAACGGAGAAGGTTTCTTATGGCTACAGAGCCCGCTTTTCTATCGGTAACTACTGGGTCTGTGATAACAGCCAATGGTCGTACCTATAGAGTTTCGCACTTGTTGGATACAGCAACCCTCCTTGCTAAAGATACCGACACTGGAGAGGTGCACCGTCTGTCTGCGCATCAGCTTCGTCCCGTAACGGATATAGAGCTTGGAGAAGGTGGTGTTGCTGAAGGAAAGGATTTATCCGAGATCGAAGACGAAGACTGGCAAGTTGCTCAGCAGCGGTTTGCAGCAATCCGTCCTCTACTTGACGATCCATTTCGTACTCGTGCAAAGGCAGAGCAGTTAGCAGAAGAAGCCGGTGTTCACGTTGCCACTTTATACCAATGGGTTAAGGACTATCACGAGGCTGGCCATATTTCAGCATTGATACCAGCCCCGCGAGGCCGCAAGCCAGGTACGAAAAAGCTCGATAAGAAAGTCGAGGCAATAATCGAAGGGGCGATCAATGACTTATATCTAAGTCGTCAACGATATAAGCCCAGTGACGTAATTATCACTGTCAAAGCTCATTGCAAACAGGCCGGTTTACTTCCTCCCACTCATTGTTTCCGGTCTTGTCGACGTGGCTGAAAATAAGAAAAAAACGATCGTTCAGGTGTTGACGGAAAGCTATGGCGATCTGGTCAAGCATCTTGCGCGCCGCTTCGGGACAGCCACGGATATTCACGACGTCGTTCAGGATACCTATCTGCGTGCCGAAAAAATGCCGCCGGATATGGATGTGCAGAATCTGCGGGCCTATGTGTTCCGGATGGCGGACAATATCGCCATCGATCATTTGCGCAGAAAAAGCGCGCAAACGCGCTATTTCGAGCCACTGGGCGATCGTGATTCACTTTGCGCAGATGCCTCGCCGGAGCAGACGGCCGATTTCCGCCAACGCATCGCCATTCTCGAAAACGTCGTTGCAAATCTTCCGCCCCGGCAGAGGGAGGTTTTTCTCATGCATAAGTTCTACGGTCTCAGCCATTCGCAGATCGCCGAGCGGCTCGGAATAACGAAAAGTGCCGTGGAAAAACTCATCATCAAGGCGCTTGCGACCGCTCGAGCCAGACTGGATGAAAGGCTGAACTGATGAAAAAGCCATGTGCGATGATGAGGTGTAGCGATTGCAGATTCGTCAACAGGGTTAAGACCGGCAATTGCCGGGAACCTCATTTCGAGAGGAAAACCCGTTGAACGGCGGTGGCTACGAACGCATATTGTCAAAACAGAAGGCGAAAGACGAAGCCCTTGCATGGTTTGTCAGGGTCAATTCGGGCGATGCGGGCGATGCCGAGTTGCGCGCCCATAGACGCTGGCTTGCGGCTTCCGATGACAACCGCGCTGAATATGAGCGCATTTCCGGTATATGGTCCGATTTCGATAAGGTGGCCGATCCGCGATTGCCGCTCACCATGCGCAAGCCGCCGCTCGGGCGCAGGCCAGGCCGCCGTGCCTTCCTTGCAGGCGGACTTGCCACCGCGGCGGGTCTTGCGGCCGTTACGGCAATTAATGGATTACCGGCCGGTTTTCTCGCCGATTACAGCACCGGCACCGGCGAGCAGCGGAGCCTGACGCTGGCGGACGGGCCTTTTTCGCTGTCGCGAAGGACGCCCATCGTCCCTTCGTCGTCGAGGCGGCTTCCGGTACGGCAACGGCGCTCGGCACCCGGTTCTCGGTGCACGAATGGGGTGGGAATGCCTCCGTGGCGGTGGAGGAAAGCGCGGTTTCAGTGACCGCGCCGGACGGGTCGTCCGCTGTCCTGAACGTGGGAGAGAGCGTCTCCTACGGCCCCGGCGGTATGCAGCAAATCGCGCGTGTCGATGTGGAAAGCGACCTGGCCTGGCGTCGCGGCAAGCTGATTTTCGAGGATCGTCCGTTGCAGCAGGTCGTCGCCGATGTGAACCGCTACCGCAGCGGTACGATTCGTATTCTCGATGCGAAGCTCATGGATCTGCGCGTGAGCGGAATTTTCAATATTGCCGAACCCGATGCGGTGCTGACCACAATAACCGAGACCTTGCCGGTCAGGGCGGTGAGGCTTACGGATTATCTCGTTTTGCTGCGTGGGACGTAATCCCGTTTTGAGTCAAAACGTCATCCGCATAATTCCTGATAATTTTTTTCATATTTAGGGTGAGGTGGAATGCCGCGGAATACGTCTTCCTTCTGAAAGCATCCCGAGCGGGCTGCAAACAGACAGGAGAGGGAGAAGGAAATGATGCGGCAAACCGGATTTCTGACCGGCGGGACCATGAAGGCGCATATGCGAAAGATGGCGATTGCCCTTCTTGCATCGTCCTCGGCTTTACTGGCGGTTACGCTTTACGCCACCCAAAGCATGGCGCAAACCGTCCCGGCCTCTTATTCGGTGCCTGCCGGTCCCCTGGGGGCTGCGATTTCGCGCTTCGGCGACAATGCCAATCTTCAGGTTCTTTATCCGGCCGATTTGGTTCGCGGCAAGCAGACGAAAGGGGTGCGTGGCAATATGAGCCGTGAGGAGGCGCTTAGCCGTCTTCTGGCAGGCACCGGCCTTTCCTATCGGTTCACATCTTCGGACACCGTCACTCTGGAACCGCTGCCGAGGGAGGGGAGCGCAGGCATTGCGCCCGATGGGTCCACCGTTCTTTCGACCATCGTGGTCAACGGGCAGGGCGAGAACGCCTGGGGCCCTGCGCAAGGCTTCGTCGCGCATCTCTCCGCGACCGCGACTAAGACCGACACGCCCATTCTGGAAACGCCGCAGACGATCAATGTGGTGACGGCACGGCAGATCGAGACGCTGAAACCCTCCAAGCTTGCGGAAACGCTGCGCTATACGCCGGGTGTGGTGACCGAATTCCAGCCAAGCACCAGCTATTTCGACCGAATCCGCATTCGCGGCTTCTACAGCAACAATAATATCTACCTTGACGGAACCCAGCTCACACCTTCGGGTACGCTCGCTGTCGCGCAGGTGGACCCGTTTCTGCTGGAGCGTGTGGAGGTTCTCAAGGGGCCCGCTTCGGTACTTTATGGCCAGAACGGTTCCGGCGGCCTGATCAATATGGTGTCCAAGCGCCCGCTGGGCAATAACGACCGCGAGATCGGCTTTAGTGTCGGCACCGACAAACACCTTGAAACGACCATAGACTGGAACGGCGTTTCCGCGGATGAAACGTTCAGCTATCGCATTGCCGGCGTCGGCCGCAGGGCCGATCTCGATTCGGACTATGGCGAGACAGAGCGCTACGCCATCGCTCCGTCTTTCACCTGGCGTCCTTCGGAGGACACGAACTGGACGGTGAGGGCGGCGTTGCAGCGCGATCCGGAAGGTAATTCGAGCAGCTATCTGCCTGCGGTCGGAACCATCCTGCCCAATATCAACGGTCAGTTTCCGCGCGGGATCTATACCTGCGATCCAACTTTCTGCGATTACGACCGCAAGCAATATTATGTCGGTTCGGATTTCAGGCACAAGCTGAACGAGGATCTGGAATTTCGCCAGAACCTGCGTTTCACCTATGTCGATGTCAATTCGACCTCCTTCAGACTCGGTGCCTTGAAAGCCGATCAGAAAACGGTCAGCCGGCCGGCGCTTAATCAGGCGGCGACCACGCGCGGCATCGCAGCCGACAACAGCCTGAAATATGATTTTGACATTGGTGATACCCGCAACGAACTGATCGCCGGTTTCGATTATCGCCGGTTTTCCTCGGACAATCTTTCACTCTCCGGAACCAATTCCAGTCTCGATCTCAATCTGTTCGATCCGGTTTACGGCAATTATAGCCTGCCCACGCTGGCGCGCCGCACTGACAACAATGTCGTGCTGGAGCAATATGGTGTTTATGCGCAAAACCAGATGTCTCTGGGCAACTGGCGCCTGCTGACCGGCCTGCGTCAGGATTGGGCGAACACCACCAACGATAATTTTCTCACCGATTTGACAACGGAAACGCGTGACGATGCCCTGACGGGCCGCGCCGGTCTCCTCTATCTCTTCGATAACGGTCTTGCGCCCTATGTCAGCTATTCGACATCGTTCGAGCCGACTTCCGGTACGGATTATTATGGCGAGACTTTCAAGCCGACCGAAGGCAAGCAATGGGAAATCGGTCTGAAATACGAACCGCAATGGTTCAATGGCGTGTCCACCGCCTCGCTCTATGATCTCAAGCGGACGAATGTGACCACGGCCGACAATGAGCATACCTGCGCGGCGGCGCCCAATCTGCCCGATTGCGGCAATTTTTCGGTACAGACCGGCGAAGTGCGTGTGCGCGGGCTGGAGCTTGAAAGCAAGATCAGCCTGACCGAGAAGGTCAATGCCTCCTTCGGCTATACCTATATGGATGCCGAGGTTACCAGCAGCAATGACGGCTATGAGGGCAACAGGACGACCAATACGCCCAATCATATGGCCTCGGCCTGGCTCGACTACACCTTCCGCGAAGGCGTTCTCGACGGCCTGACGCTGGGTGGCGGCGTGCGTTATGTCGGAAGCATGTATGCCGATGACGACAATCTCAAGCCCATTCCGGCCTATACGTTGGGCGATGCGATGCTGGCCTACGAGCTCGGCAGGCTTTCGCCCAATCTAGACGGGTCGAAACTGGCGGTGTCGGTGACTAATCTTGCCGACAAAAAAGCTGTCGGCGGCTGCACCAGCGCCAGCTATTGCGATTATGTCGACGGGCGCAGTATCATCGGTTCCCTCAAAATCAAATTCTGACAGGAGCGCACCGGCGGTTCGGACG
>NZ_JABUZF010000066.1:0-31883 GCF_014897885.1 Halomonas sp. 3D7M
AGGGGTCGCCTAGGCGACCCCTTGGTTTGGCGCAAGCGGTAAAAGCTAGGCCGTGGCGTGCACGTCGGGACTAGCCGTCGGTGCCATCAACACGAGCGTCTTCCTGCTGCGAATAGATCAGTAGTGGCTCACTTTCACCTGCAATCACTGAACTATCAATCACCACTTTGCTAACACCTTCAAGCGAAGGAATCTCGTACATGGTGTCTAGCAGCACAGACTCAAGGATAGATCGCAAACCTCGCGCGCCAGTCTTACGCTCCATTGCCTTGGTAGCAACAGCACGCAGCGCTTCGTCTCTAAACTCGAGCGTCACATCTTCCATTTCAAAGAGCTTGGCGTACTGCTTAACCAGCGAGTTTTTAGGCTCGGTTAAGATCTGTACCAACGCATCTTCGTTTAGCTCCGTGAGCGTCGCAATCACGGGCAGACGTCCAACAAACTCAGGAATTAAACCAAATTTCACTAAATCATCTGGTTCTACGTCGGCCAGTAACTCACCTACACCACGTGAAGACTCTTTGCTCTTCACGCTAGCATTGAAACCAATGCCGCCTTTCTCAGCACGGTCACGGATAACTTTATCAAGACCCGCAAAAGCGCCACCCACAATAAACAGCATGTTGGCCGTATTGACCTGAACAAACTCTTGCTGGGGATGTTTACGACCACCCTGCGGCGGCACGGATGCTGTTGTGCCTTCAATCAACTTGAGTAGTGCCTGCTGGACACCCTCGCCCGACACATCACGTGTGATGGAAGGGTTATCAGACTTGCGCGAAATCTTATCGATTTCATCGATATAAACAATGCCTCGCTCAGCCTTTTCGACGTCGTAATCACACTTCTGCAGAAGCTTTTGGATGATGTTTTCAACATCCTCACCCACATAACCCGCTTCTGTCAGTGTAGTGGCATCGGCAATGGTAAAAGGTACATTCAATAACCGCGCCATGGTTTCCGCCAACAGTGTTTTACCACTACCGGTAGGACCAATGAGCAGAATATTTGATTTACCTAGTTCTACATCGCCTTCGCGCACTTCCGTCTTAAGACGCTTGTAGTGGTTATAAACCGCTACAGATAGCACCATTTTGGCGCGATCTTGTCCGATGACATAGTCGTCTAACGTATGACGTATTTCGCGAGGCGTAGGTAAACGCTCTTCATCGCTCTCGGCATCGGCTTCGAGAACTTCTTCGCGAATGATGTCATTACATAAGTCGACACACTCATCGCAGATATATACGGACGGGCCTGCAATTAGCTTACGTACTTCGTTTTGATTCTTACCACAAAACGAGCAGTATAAAAGCTTGCCACCTTCGTCCTTGCCTTTGCCGTCGGCCATTCGCGTACCTCTATCACTGCGGCGGCTTACGCCGCCGGAAAAGCTCGTTAGAAAAGCAGAATCCTACCACGCTATCAGGATGTAGGCCGCTTATCCAGCACTGCGTCAATCAAGCCATATTCTTGGGCTTTAGTGGCGCTCATAAAGTTGTCACGGTCAGTATCCCGAGCAACAGTATCAAGTTCTTGACCAGTATGATGGGCTAAAATCTGGTTCAGTTTTTCACGAATACCTAAAATCTCACGGGTGTGGATCTCGATATCAGACGCTTGGCCTTGATAGCCACCCAGCGGCTGGTGAATCATCACACGGGAATTAGGCAAACAATAACGCTTACCTGCTGCGCCTGCTGTCAGCAACAGTGCACCCATGCTAGCTGCTTGACCAATACATACGGTCGACACATCAGGCTTAATAAACTGCATGGTGTCGTAGATAGACATACCTGCCGTAACAGACCCACCAGGCGAATTAATGTAAAGGTGAATATCTTTATCAGGGTTCTCTGACTCAAGAAACAGCAGCTGCGCCACCACTAAGTTCGCCATGTAATCTTCAACTGGTCCAACCAGGAAAATAACACGCTCTTTTAGCAGGCGTGAGTAGATGTCATAGGCTCTTTCCCCTTTGGCGCTCTGCTCAACCACCATGGGCACTAAACCGCCGGCGTTTTGAATATCAAACTCACTCATTCGTGATTCCTTGCGTCCGGTAAGGGAAAGCGCACCCACATGGGATGCGCCACGCGATGAAGTTAAGCGCTAGCTTGTTCGCTTTCTTCAACACCTTCATCTTGCTCGGCCTGTTGCTGAGCCGCTGCCAATGCCTGCTGGTAAGACATTTCAACGTCTTTAACGTTCGTCTGCTCCAGCAGCTTATCAACAGCCTTCTCTTCCAGGATGGCAGACTTCACTTGGGTTTTGAGCTGCTCATTACCCATGTAGTATTCAACCACTTCGGAAGGATCCTGATACTGCTCTGCCAGCTCTTCAACCTTAGCCTTAATTGCATCATCATCAGCGTCTAACTCATTCGCCTTGATAACCTCGGCCAGCAGCAATCCTACCTGGACGCGGCCTTTCGCTTGCGCTTCGAAGAGTTCATTCGGCAGCTGGCTGACATCAAAGTCCTCGCCCAGACCGAACTGCTGTGCTGCCTGACGCTTCATGCCATCAGTTTCTTGCTGAACAAGCGCACTTGGCACAGGAATATCGTTCGCTTTTTTCAGCGCATCCAACACCTGCTGCTTAACACGGTTATCCACCGCTTGGGCCGCTTCGCGAGTCATGTTCTTTTTGATTTCAGCGCGGAATTTCTCTTCATCGCCATCGTCAACACCAAAGCGCGCAATAAACTCAGCGTCTACGGCCGGCAGCGTTTGGCTACTGACTTTATGAACGGTGACTTTAAAGGTGGCTTCCTGGCCTGCAAGATGCTCTGCTTGGTAATCTTCAGGGAAGGTAACAGTGATGGTTTTCTCATCACCCGCCTTCGCACCGATCAACTGCTCTTCAAAGCCTGGGATGAAGCTGTTGGAGCCAATAACTAAAGCATGGCCCTCAGCACTTCCACCTTCAAACGGCTCATCACCCAGGAAGCCCTGGAAGTCGATGGTAACTTGATCGCCATCAGCAGCAGCGGCGTCTACTTCTTCCCACGCAGCATTTTGCTTACGCAGTGTATCGATCATTTCGTCGACATCAGCATCGCTAACCGTCACTACCGGACGCTCAACTTCAGTGCCTTCGATAGACGCAAGCTCAACCTGCGGGTAGATTTCCATAACTGCCACAAACTCTAGGTCTTTGCCAGTTTGGTTTACTTTTGGCTCAATCTGGGGAAAACCGGCAGGATTAAGGCCTTCTTCCGTGATGGCACGCACATAGCGCTCACGCATCACTTCACCTACCACCTCATTGCGCACGCTGTCGCCATAGCGCTGACGAACTACAGCCATCGGCACTCGGCCTTGGCGAAAACCATTCAGGCGAACGTTTTTCGCGGTGTCTACTAAGCGAGCGCTGACGGCCTCGTCGATTTCGGCGGCCGGCACCTGAATAGTGATACGGCGTTCGATCTGGGAGGTCGTCTCGACGGAAACTTGCATGAATTGTCCTCTAGCGGCTGGGCGTTATGTTGATTGCGTAAAATAAGTACAAGGGGGCAATTTTAAGAACCCTAGCGCATCGTGGCAAGCGCCATGCTCGCAAGATGGGGGCATAACCCGCAAATACAAGGGTAATCACTAGCAAAACGACCATTTTAGGTCGTTTTTTGACCACAATGCAGTCAAAATTATTTTTAAACGTTAGATGAAGCCTTGTAGCCTGGCGATCACAGCTAAAATAGTGGCCTTTAATCGCGTTTTGCCCACCACAAAGAAACAGCATGAAATAGCAGACCACAGGTTGCTGCGTGGGAAATAAACACTTGCCAGCTAATCCAGTCAGTGAACAGACCATGCCATGCCCCCATTACCAGGGCACCCATCAGCAGCATAAATAGCAAGCGCTGACATAATTTCGGCAGCGCTTTTCGTGCGTCAACCGACAGCATTTTCCACTGAACAGCGGCAGCACCTACCACAATGGCTAGCGCAATAAGTAACAATGCCTGGCGTGTTTCATGCCCTTCTACCATGTAACGAGGTATCGCGGCCAACATCACAATACAAAGTCCGAGGGCAACGCTAATACGCTCTGGAGAAAAAGGGACTCGCTGCATGGCTAAGCAACCTTCAGTTGCTGAGACTCAATCCACTCTTCTACCCACGGAATAGCGGCGTCATCTGCCATAAAGGTTTCCATAGCATCCACTTCCAGCCGCTCACCTAAACGCGTCGCACCATGATCCTCTAATAACGCATCGAGCGCTCTTCCCGCTCCACAGAACGTATCTCCGTATGAGCTATCGCCCAACGCAATCAATCCATAGCGCAACGAGGTAAGCGAGGGACTTTTTTCCTGCAGCCCGCGCACAAAAGAAACAAAATTCCCTGGGTAATCTCCACTGCCCGTGGTTGATACACAAAACAGCGTAAGATCTTGGCTATTGGTCAAATCGTCAATCGTCGGCTGCTCAGAAATATCAACCTTGTAGCCAGCCTGCTCAAATAACGGCTTTACTTGCTCTGCGACATCTAGCGCGCCACCGTACATTGTACCGACTAGAATCGTTAGCGTTGGCATGGCCTACTCCTCTGCAATAGTGTCGCACTGTGCTTTGTTCAGTCGACAAATACCCGATGAATTTGGTCAAATATTAACACGACTCGCAAAAACGACACACGCCTTCTCATGGGGCACTATCAATCATTTAGTAGGAAATCTTATGCAGCAGCTCTTTGAAGCATGGATAACACCGATCATGGTCGGTGGCTTAATCGTGTTTATGTGCTTTATTATTTGGGACTTAGCTAAGAAATCCAACGCAGGGAAGTTCGGCACGATCATGCTTTTTGTCGTTCTGGGTGCTGGCATGCTGGGTTATGTCATTAAGGTAGTGATCACTTGGCTCATTGAAGGACGTGGACTTTAGTCCGAAATTAAAAAGGAGCACCCGAAGGTACTCCTTTTCATTTGCTACCATTCTGGGCATCAGCTCAGCACAACTGCTCGACACACTTAGCCACCGATCAGCGCGTTTAAACTTCCGCCACCCGCAAGTTAGCTGCTTGTATAACGCTCTACCTGCTGCTTTAGTTTTTGACCGGGACGAAAAGTAACAACGCGCCGTGCAGAAATGGGAATCTCTTCACCTGTCTTGGGGTTACGCCCCGGTCTTTCGCGCTTATCACGCAAATCGAAATTGCCGAAACCCGATAGCTTAACCTGCTCGTTTTCGCGCAAGCAGGCACGGATCTCTTCAAAAAAAGCCTCAACCATGGCTTTTGCTTCTCGCTTCGACAGCGCGAGCTCAGTGTGTAAATGTTCTGCTAGCTCTGCTTTGGTCAACGCACCCATAAGGCCCCCTCCATGTAGCAAACGCATTGCCAAGAACGTGATAAGCGTCGTGTCATGGCATTATTTAATTATTCACGTAACTATCCACCAAACCTAGTCGCAAATCCTATCCACAAATCCTATCCACGTAGCTCAGCATCTAATTCTGTTCGCACTTGCGATACGATAGAATCTACCAACAGGTTGATTTCATCGTCATTTAGCGTGCGTGATCCGTGCTGCCACGTCAAGCCCAATGCAATACTCTTACAACCATCAGCTACGCCCTTACCAGCATAGACATCAAATAGCTTAATGTCTTTTAAGTAATCGCCAGCTTGTGCTTTTGCACAATCAAGTAGCGCCTGAACCGGTATCTCTGCCTTAACAGTGAAAGCCAAGTCACGGCGAACTTCCGGATAACGTGACAGCGGCTCAAAAGCCGGGATGAGACCCTCGCTCAGCGCATCTAAGCGAACCTCAAACATGACGGCATCAACTTTCAGCCCTAGCTTAGCTCGTACCTGAGGATGCAAGGTGCCAATCCAACCGGCTGGCTGACCATTATGCAACAGCCTTGCTGTTTGCCCAGGATGTAGCGAAGGATGCTCACCCGGCTCAAAACGCCAAGCATCCAGCGCGCCACCAAGCGCCAGCAGGCTTTCTAAATCGCCTTTTAGATCGTAAAAATCGACTTGGGCTTTAGCCCCGCACCAACCTTCAGCTTCACGACCTCCGCATACCAGCGCTCCCATCATCGGGACTTGCGAAAGGTTGTCCAAATGGCCATTAAATACCAAGCCAGTTTCAAACAATCTGACACGGGTTTGCTGCCGGTTCAGGTTATGCTCAAGCGCACGCACTAAGCCAGGGAACAGACTGGCCCGCATCACCGACAGATCTGACGAAATCGGATTCGCCAACACTGGTGAAATAGCGTCCGGCAACATCACCGCCTGGAGATCAGGCGCAACAAAGCTGTAAGTTATCGCTTCCTGAAAACCGCGAGCTACCATTTGGTTACGCAGCTGGGCTTGGGTTAGCACCGCCTCGTTAGCCGGACGCAGTGCCAAACGCGCCGCAGGGCGCCGAACAGGCAGGTTGTTGTAACCATGAACCCTAGCAATCTCTTCAATGAGATCTTCTTCGATCGCCACATCAAAACGCCAGCTTGGCGCTGTGACTGACCAGCCATCTGCCTGCTTATCAACTGCAAGCCCTAAACGCTGCAGAATGTCAGTTACATCTTCAGCCGGCAGCCGCTTCGAAAGCGCGCTCTCTAAACGCGCCTCGCGCAATACAATGTTACGGGGTGCTGGCAGGTGTTCGTCACTGGACGACTCAGTAACAGGGCCAGCCTGACCACCACATATCTCCATTAGAAGCTGAGTGGCACGCTCAATCGCCACACTGGCAAGCGCCGGATCAACGCCACGTTCAAATCGATGTGATGCATCCGTATGGAGACCGTAAGAACGCGCCTGCCCTGCGATAGCCAGCGGCGTAAAATAGGCAGCTTCCAAGAAAATCGTATCGGTCTTCTCACTTACCCCTGAGTTCTCGCCCCCCATAACGCCTGCCATTGCTAGAGGACCTTCATCATCAGCAATAACCAGCGTTTCAGGTCTTAGCGCTACTTCCTGACCGTCCAATAAGGTCAGGCGCTCTTCATTACGCGCCAAGCGAACGGTAATACCGCCGTGAAGGTTGTAGCGATCAAACGCATGCAACGGCTGGCCTAGCTCCAGCATCACGTAGTTAGTCACATCAACGGCAGGGTCAATGGAACGAACACCGCTACGCCGGAGACGCTCTACCATCCACAGCGGGGTTTCGACGCTAATATCGACACCTTTAATAATGCGGCCCAGGTAGCGTGGGCACTGCTCCGGCGCTTCAATACGCGCTGAAAAAGTATCGTCAATACTGGCTTCAATGGCCGCAATCTCAGGCCCACTCACCGGAAGACGATTGAGCACACCCACTTCTCGAGCCAGCCCCTTGATACTTAGGCAGTCACCACGATTCGGCGTGAGATCAACCTCAATGGTCATGTCATCGAGCTGCATATACTCTCGAAAACTTAGACCTATCGGCGCAGAGGCGGGCAGCACAAAAATCCCAGGAGACGTCTCTTCCTCAAGGCCTAGCTCTGAGGCCGAGCAAATCATTCCGCGTGACTCAACACCACGCAATTTGGCTTTTTTGATCTTAAAGTCGCCCGGCAGAATGCCACCCACCTGAGCAAACGGAATTTTTTGACCAATATCGACATTGGCAGCGCCACAAACAACCTGCACAGGCTCACCGGTACCATCATTAACAGTACATACGTTGAGCTTATCAGCATCTGGGTGCTTCTCTTTAGTCAGCACCTCTGCAACCACTACGCCACTAAACGCGGACGCAACGGCCTCGATAGCATCGACCTCAAGGCCTGCCATGGTAATTTGATCAGCAATTGCCTGTGTATCAAGCTGCGGAGCCACCCAGTCACGCAGCCACTGTTCTGAAAATTTCATATTGATTCCCGTCGTTGGCAGCGGTCTTAGGTAAATTGGCGAAGAAAACGCAGATCGTTCTCAAAGAACAAACGTAGATCATTGACACCGTAGCGCAGCATCGCAAGCCGCTCGGCGCCCATACCAAACGCAAACCCTGTGTAGCGCTCAGTATCAATACCCGAATGCCTGAACACCTCGGGATGCACCATCCCACAGCCCATAACCTCCAACCAGCCGCTATGCGAGCAGACACGACAACCATCACCGCTACACATCACGCACTGAATATCGACCTCTGCGGAGGGCTCAGTGAATGGAAAGTAAGAGGGGCGGAAGCGCACTGAAAGATCATCGCGTTCAAAAAATGCTTGGAGAAAATCTTCAATAGTTCCCTTAAGATCTGCAAAGCTCACACCTTCGTCAACCAACAGACCTTCCACTTGGTGGAACATTGGGGTGTGGGTGAGATCTGAATCACTACGGTAGACACGACCAGGGCAAACAATACGGATCGGCGGCTCACTACTTTTCATGGTACGTACTTGAACTGGCGATGTGTGAGTACGTAACAAGCGTGTAGCATCGAAATAGAAGGTATCTGCCATACCACGCGCAGGGTGATGAGCGGGTATATTTAGCGCTTCGAAATTATGGTAGTCATCTTCAATTTCTGGCCCCACCGCCACATCGTAGCCAATCCTGGTAAACAAGCCTTCAATACGCTCAAGCGTGCGAGTGACGGGATGCAGGCCGCCATTCTCTTGACCGCGGCCAGGCAGTGTCACGTCAATTTTTTCAGCTGCCAAGCGAGCATTAAGCGCTTCGCTTTCAAGCTGCTGACGCCTTGTATCAATTTCAGCTGCCAGGGTCTGTTTCGCCTGATTAATTTGCTCACCGGCGGCAGGACGCTCTTCTGCTGATAGCTTTCCTAAGCCTTTCAACAAGGCCGTCACTTCGCCTTTTTTACCCAAGTAACGTACGCGCAACTCATCTAGAGCAGGGACACTTTGCGCCGCATGAATAGCATCGCGAGCCTCTGACACCAGAGCAGGAAGATGGTCCATCCGATTCACTCCGAATTAAGCGATTTCCATCTCTAAAGATGGCTGGCATGTTGAAGGTGACAAAAAAACAGGGGAAGAGCGGCTGCTCTTCCCCTGCATGGGTCACACTGAAATGACCTCTGACACGTCACACTGATCTAACTCAGTGTAATGTGACTTATTGGGCAGCCTTGGCTTTTTCCACGATAGCCGCAAATGCAGCTTTCTCGTGTACTGCCAGGTCGGCCAATACTTTGCGGTCAATTTCAATACCGGCTTTCTTCAGACCGCCAACAAAGCGGCTGTAAGACATGCCATTGATGCGCGCACCAGCGTTAATACGCTGAATCCACAAAGCGCGGAATTGACGCTTGCGGTTGCGGCGGTCACGGTAAGCATACTGACCGGCTTTGATAACAGCCTGCTTGGCTACGCGGAAAACACGCGAACGGGCTCCGTAGTAACCTTTAGCCTGCTTCAATACTTTTTTATGGCGACGACGGGCAACTACGCCACGCTTAACACGAGTCATAACACACTCCTGACTTTATGACTGAGGCTAAATGCACTCAGATAAGAAAATTCGACCTTACAGATTCGGCAGCAT
Source organism: Halomonas sp. 3D7M (assembly GCF_014897885.1). Taxonomy (NCBI): domain Bacteria; kingdom Pseudomonadati; phylum Pseudomonadota; class Gammaproteobacteria; order Oceanospirillales; family Halomonadaceae; genus Halomonas; species Halomonas sp. 3D7M. The sequence goes on from NZ_JABUZF010000066.1 coordinate 9,447, forward strand.
GCGCTGAATCAGCGCTTTGTCAGAAGCATGGATCTGCTTCATACCACGCAGCTGACGCTTACGCTTGGTCGACTTCTTGGTCAAGATGTGGCTACGGAAAGACTGCTTGTGCTTGAAGCCATTAGCGGTCTTTTTAAAGCGCTTAGCAGCGCCGCTGTTGCTTTTGATTTTCGGCATGAGAAAACTCCGCTCGATATTTTTTAGAAAACCCAGGGCCGATCAGCGCTTTCACGCTGACCCGTTAGCTTCGCCGTTGGATCACTTCTTCTTCGGGGCAATAATCATGATCATCTGGCGTCCTTCCATTTTCGGGAAAGACTCTACCGCTCCGATCTCTTCCAGGTCTGCCGCGATCCGTTCCATTAGCTTACGACCAATGTCCTGGTGCGCCATTTCACGACCACGGAAGCGCAATGTGACTTTGCCCTTATCACCACCTTCAAGAAAGCGCGTCAGGTTTTTAAGCTTGACCTGATAATCGCCTTCGTCGGTGCCAGGACGGAATTTGACTTCCTTGACCTGAATTTGCTTCTGCTTTTTCTTTTGAGCCGCTTTCTGCTTCTTCGTCTCAAAAACAAATTTGCCATAATCCATAATCTTACAAACGATTGGATCGGCATTCGAAATTTGCACGAGGTCTAAACCGGCAGCTTCTGCACGCTCAAGCGCTTCGGTGGTGGGCACAACACCCAACTGTTCACCTTCAGCATCGATCAAACGTACTTCTTCTTCGGTAATTCTCTCGTTCATTGGTGGGCGCTTGTCTTGTGGACGCCCGCGCTGATTGCTTCGCTTGATTGCTCCGTCTCCTTAGGCAATTGACGATGTCGCCAGGGCTGCTCGCTCTGCACTGCAACGTTCGATGAATTCATCGACTGTCATTGTGCCGAGGTTTTCGCCGCTGCGAGTTCGCACGGCCACTGAGTCAGCTTCGACTTCCTTATCTCCCACCACAAGGAGATAGGGAACTTTCTGTAACGTATGCTCACGGATTTTAAAGCCGATCTTCTCGTTCCTCAAGTCCGCTTTAACTCGTAAGCCATTTTTTTGCAGCCGTTGCTCCAACTCAAGCGCATAATCACGCTGCGCATCAGTAATGGTCATCAACACAGCTTGCTGAGGTGCCAACCATAGCGGCATCGCACCAGCATAGTGCTCGATTAGGATTCCCAAGAACCGTTCAAAAGAACCTAAGATAGCACGATGAAGCATCACTGGGGTCTTTCGTGTCCCATCTTCATCAACGTATTGCGCGCCTAAGCGCCCTGGCAAATTGAAATCTAACTGTAGAGTACCACATTGCCAAACACGATTCAGGCAATCACGCAGAGCGAATTCAATTTTCGGGCCATAAAAAGCCCCCTCTCCTGGCTGAAGCTCCCAATCAAGCCCCGTCGCATTGAGTGCAGCTTCAAGCCCCTGCTCTGCCCGATCCCACATCTCTGCTTCGCCAAGAAAGTCCTCAGGTCGAGTTGACAGCTTGAGTTCAACATCCTCGAAACCAAGCGTTTTATAAACTTGCAGGGTAAGCGCAATGAATGCTTCTGCTTCTGCCTGAATTTGACCTTCGGTACAAAAAATATGCGCATCATCTTGAGTAAAGCCACGAACGCGCATCAGACCATGCAATGAGCCCGATGGCTCATTCCGGTGGCAGCTACCAAATTCTGCTAGACGTAACGGTAAATCGCGGTAGCTTTTCAATCCCTGATTAAATACCTGTACATGACAGGGACAGTTCATAGGCTTAACAGCATACTCACGCTTTTCTGACTCAGTGGTAAACATGAGCTCACTGTAGTGACCCCAGTGGCCCGATTTCTTCCACAACGAAAGATCCACTACTTGCGGCGTTTTAATCTCTTGATAACCATGCGCTCGCTGAATTTTGCGCATGTAATCTTCTAGCGCCTGGTACATCGTCCAGCCATTGGGGTGCCAAAAAACCATGCCTGGCGCTTCTTCTTGCAAATGGAAAAGATCCATCTTGCGTGCCAATTTGCGATGATCTCGCTTTTCGGCCTCTTCTAGGCGCTTCAAATAAGCTTTGAGCTGCTTCTTATCGCCCCATGCTGTACCGTAAATACGTGTCAGCATCGGGTTTGAGGCATCTCCACGCCAATAGGCGCCAGCTAGCTTGGTTAGCTTGAAAGCTTTCAGGTGGCGCGTATTCGGCACGTGCGGCCCGCGACACATGTCCGTGTACTCTTCATGATGATACAAACGTATTGTTGCACCCTCAGGTATATCACGGACAATTTCCTGCTTGAACGTTTCGCCACGCTCAATAAACGTTTTCATCGCCTTGTCGCGATCAACGTACTCACGCACCACGTCGTAATCACGCTCAATAAGTGATTGCATGCGTTTTTCGATGGCTTCCAAGTCGTCAGGCGTGACCGACTTGCCGAAATCAATGTCGTAATAAAAACCATCGTCAATGACTGGCCCAATGGCCATTTTGGCATCAGGGTACAGTTGCTTAACCGCATGTCCAATCAAGTGAGCACAGGAATGGCGGATAATCTCAAGCCCTTCGGGATCACGGGCGGTAATTATCGCCACTTCAGCATCTTGCTCGATCAAGTCAGCAGCATCGACCAATACACCATCAATCTTGCCAGCCACACAGGCCTTGGCCAAACCAGGGCCAATGGATTCTGCGAGCTGCATGATAGAAAGTGGTGCTTCGAACGTTCTTTGGCTGCCATCCGGCAATGTTACTATGGGCATTAAGATATTCCTTGAGCGCAGTGGTGATCCATACCAAGGATCACATTTCGCTATCAATGATCGAGAGTATTAGGTGCTTTTTGAGGGTTGCCCAGCCTACCAGAATTTAGCAGGCCGTAAAATAAAACGGGAGGCATAAGCCTCCCGTTTCGTGCTTAAAGGGCATTAATCACTGGCACAATGGCCTAACCCTTTAATGTAAAGCGATGCGTGGCTTAGTTCCACTCATCCATTTCTACACGACGGTTTTGTGCGCGACCCGCATCGGTATCATTGCTAGCAACCGGGCGCTCTTCGCCGTAGCCAACAGCACGCATACGGTTAGCACCTACGCCACGTTGGGCAAGGTAAGCAGCAACGGATTCCGCACGACGCTGCGACAGATTTTTATTGTACTGATCAGCACCGCGAGAGTCAGTGTGACCTTCAATGCTCACACGCACATCAGGATTATTGACCAGGCGCTCTGCAACACCGTCCAGAACACCTCGTGCTTGGGCAGTTAGCTGTGCAGAATCAAACTCAAAGTTTACGTCCTGCAACACAACGCTGTCAGGGCAACCTAGTGAGTTAACTGCAACACCTGCAGGAGTATTGGGGCACTGATCGCGATAATCCGGCACGCCGTCGTTATCAGAATCGAGTGGGCAGCCATTTGCGTTAACAGCTACACCAGCAGGCGTTCCCGGGCACTGATCACGGTAATCTGGCACGCCGTCACCATCGGAGTCCAGCGGGCAGCCTTCAGCATCCACTGCAACGCCTGCGGGCACTTCACCATAGCTTGGGCACTGCGGTGCTACTGGCTCAGGCGTACGGTCTGCACATAGCAGGCCACCGATCGCTGCACCAGCAGTTGCGCCAATAGCGGTATTTTCATCTTCGTCAGAATTGCCGCTCGTTGCGTAAGCAATACTGCCGCCGATAACACTGCCTGCCAATCCGCAAACGAAGGGATGTTGATACCAATCGCGATCGCTACTTGCGCTGGTTTGGCCAGATGATTGTGATGCTGAGCTGGCACAGCCTGATAAACCCACTACCAGTGCAGAACCGATTAGCAAGCCAGTCGTTGATTTTTTCATGCAAGACTCCTTCTTGATCCAATGCTGACATGGTCAAAAGACCAAATCTATCCCAATGCTTCTAATTCGCGAGAGCATCCATTTTTCGCTGCTCAGTACCATGGCAATATTGTGCTTTCACCATATGTCTGAACGTTTGCCTATGATTAACGTTTAATCACCAGAAGGCAACAATGCCGAGATATCAACTTCTTGCCAATACCGACATTTTCAGCATAGCAAAATTGACGCCATAAGCGTCAAAAAACATAGGTTATCGTACTTATAGCCCCCTATGCTCGTTAAACAGGGTTAATGAAGACCCATAGATCCTTTGGACCTCCACTCAATTACCTTTTTTGCTGCCTCAAGTACGGCTGGACGCATATCGTCCTCAACAGCAATACGCTCTTTATCTTCTTGCATTCGCTCTCGTGGCGTCAATTGCTTACGTGCGGAGTGAGTTTTTAAATGCCGAGTACGATTGTACACCTCTGCAAACGCTTGAAAGTCTGGACGCTCTGTTAGGCTAGAATCAATAATCTCAAGCAACACTTTGCATCGCCAAGCCCCTTCTGTAATGTCGACTTGCTCTTGCACCAGCGCGCTAACGACAAAATCAAGATTTTCCAGGCTGTTTTGATGGGCACGACGCTCTTCGTCCAGCCGAAACGCTTCTCGACGCTTAACCTCTTGGCGAAGTTTATAGGCATAAAAACCAAGGGCTGCAACGACAATAATTGCAACGATGAATAACAACAACGCTCCTGTGGAACTCATAACGCTCCTTTCACAACGGAGAGGTAGAAAGCTTGACGATAATTGTACACCCTATTTCCCCAACGATACCACTTTCACAATTTTTTCATCTTTGTTACAGCACAACAACAAATAGCCTCTATTGTTTTTGACTCAGCAAAACCTCTAGTTACCACCTTACGTCAAGAGAACCCGAGATGACTTTAGATCATTCACCTCATTAAGATACTGATTATAAGGATATTTCCAACACCAAACAGCCCACCCCATACACAAGGTCAAGGCAACCGCTCCAGCGGTATGTAACAGAGCCAGCCATAGTGGAAGCCACAACAACACATTAGCAATGCCAAGCGCGACTTGGGCAAAATAAGCAATTACCACCAAGGTGAGCGCTCGCCCGACAGACGCAGCCGTACGATATCGCCACCATAGCGCCAACAAGACAATACCGAGTGCAAGCGCTCCAATACGATGCATAACGTGAATTGCAGTACGTGCATCGGCATGTAGCTGGCCATGTAAATAATTAGGGCCGACCGTTTGTGTTAGGTGGAAGCCTTCACTTATATCCATTTCTGGCCACCACTGCGTATTGCAGGTCGGGAATCCTTGGCAGGCAATACCTGCATAATTGCTGGATACCCAGCCACCTAAAGCAAGCTGCACAACTAATATCAACACGCCGATTACCCAGAGCGCATTAGCACTCTTAAATGGAGAGGTATAACGTGTGGAAAAAGAAGCATGGTCGATAGAGGTAGGTACAGGCCTTGTCAAGCTGAGCCGAATTCGCAGATGCACCCAAAAAAACAGCATCAGCACACTTAGCCCACCCAACAAATGCAAAGTAACCACTTGTGGCCAAAGCTTTAGCGTCACTGTAAAAGCGCCAAACGCGCCTTGAAGCAGAATAACAACGAGCAAGGCAATACTTACTTTCCATGGAAACCCTGGACGCTTGCGCAATGAAAAACCTAGCGCCACTACGCTTAGAACGATAAGCCCTAAAAAACTTGCTACATACCGATGAGCCATCTCTACCCATGCTTTAAAAGGCACAAGAGGTACATCAGGATGTTGTAGAGCAGCATGCTCGGCATCAGGGACTAACAGCCGCCCATAACAGCCGGGCCAGTCTGGGCACCCCAAACCAGCGTCAACTAAGCGCGTCCATGCGCCAACTAGAATCACTAACGCTGTAAGCACAGTGCCGACCAAGGTTAAACGTTTCAGCCATTGTAAGCGCCGCTCAGTAGAATATGGCACGTTGCTTCCTTACGACCTGCGAGGTCGAGCATGCAGAGTAACGGTATATTGTTTGCTATAGCGGATTAACCTTAAACAAATGACGTATATCATCGAGAATATCAGCTGCTGGCACTGCATTATTAAATGACAACGCTGGCCTGCCGAAAGGATCCATTAGCCAGACGCTATTTTCTTCTCGCCATGCAGGTTCTGCCAGCCAACGACTAACCTTTTCACCTGGAAGCTCTTGTGCACTCCCGCCTATTCGTAGTCGCTCTAACCGAGGAGCTTCTCGACCCAACGCTCGATGCAGACGCCACAATTCATCCATGCGCTCATCACAGAGAGAAGTACAGTCAAACACGAGTGTCCACGCATCATTTTTTTCGGGTTGAGCGCTCAGAGGCCAATCATCTAGTGCGGGCACGCTGACATGCACTTGACCATGGGCAGTATCTTCACTAGGTATGCCTATTTGCCATGTCAACATCATCCACGCAGTAACAATAGGCGCCGCGAATGCTGCAAATATCAGCAACAACTTAACTCGCGGATAACGAACTGGCTGGCGTTGCTCCATGCTTTTCCCCTCAGCAACCTGTAAGGCTATCTTTTGTAAGACTATCTTTGCGCAGGCGACGTCCCCCCAACACCATGACCACTGTCGCAGCAAGTGCCAACCCCCACCATTGAAAAGCATAGCCAAGATGGCGACTAGGAGGCATCACGCTAGCTTCCCACCAGGGCGTAAACACCCCCTCACCCTGGTCAGCATGTAGCCAGCCGGTGTAAGTGAAGGCCGGCAATGTTGATTCCCACGGGGTTAAACTGATCTGCTGCAGCCTTACCCCTTCCTTGTTTTTGCCATATAGCGGTCCACCGGATCGCGCAACCTGCCACTCGCCTGAAACGGATACGCTGCCCTCTGGAGTATCCGCTTGCGGCGCCGCCCTACTTGGCCCTGTCTCAATAAATCCCCGCTGAATAAGCCACAACTGATCAAAACTGTCTCGGAAAGGGGTTAACACAGCCACGCCCAGACGCCCATCTACAATGCGGTTATCCAGATAAAGCGTGTGATTAGCGAGGTACTCTCCTTGCAAATGCAGCTCAGATCCATCTTCTGGCATAGCAGTAGGCGATTTGACCAAAGGCGCTGCCTGACGAGCGGCTAACAAAACTCGCTTGTCAGCGGCACGCTCCCACTGCCATAGTCCTAGGAAGATACCTAGCGAAACTAATACGCCCCAAAACACACACCAGACGTATAGACGTTGCGACCCAAAAGAGGTTTTCGTCATGTGGTTAAAGCTGCTCATTGGCCTAGTTTTTATTGGAATAGTCGCTAGTTTAGCGGCTGGCGCAGGTTTTTTATTAAAGGATGACAGCAGCTCGCGACGGCTACTAGCATCCCTTAAATGGCGCATTGGGTTAACATGTCTACTCATGGCCTTATTAGTGTTTGGCTTCTGGTCGGGAGATTTAGGCTAATTGATTAGAAAACGTATACAAAAATAAATAACCCAACCCATACAACATCTACAAAGTGCCAATACCAACAAGATGCTTCAAAACCAAAATGATGATCTTGGGCAAAGTGCCCTTTATGTATACGTATCAGCATACTGGTTAAAATTAACGTACCTATAATGACATGAACGCCGTGAAAGCCCGTTAGAATAAAGAAAGTAGCGCCGAAGATTCCTGCCTCAAGCGTAATACCATAATGGTTATACGCTTCATAATATTCGACGCCCTGAATCATAATAAAACAGCAGCCCAGCAATACAGTACCTGCCAGCCAGTTTCTGCACGTCTTACGCTCGCCTAATTTCAAAGCTTCATGTGCAACCGTCAAAGTAATGCTCGACGTTACCAAAATTAGTGTATTGACGAGCGGCAATTGCCATGGACTTAAGACACTATCCGGGCCAGCCACCGACGAATCAGGAGGGTTTAACAACGGCCACTGAGCGACAAAATCAGGCCAAAGTAACGCAGAAACACCTTTTGCTCCTTCACCACCTAACCAGGGTATAGCAAACGTTCTAACGTAAAATAAGGCGCCAAAAAATGCGGCAAAAAACATCACTTCCGAAAAAATAAACCAGCCCATCCCCCATCGAAACGAGCGATCCATTTGGGCATCGTACAATCCGCTCATTGACTCGTGAATAACATCTCTGAACCAAAAGCCCATGACGGTAATTACACAAGCCATACCGATTAGCATGAACGGGGTACCCGTGTCGTACACAAGCTTAATTCCTGTACCCACCATCATAGCCCCGAGCGCCAGCGAGCCTAGAATAGGCCATCGACTCTTTGCAGGAACATAGTAGCCGCCACTCATATCGAATCCCCTATCGTTTTGTTGTCATTCTTCGAGATGTCTTTTACTAAGTGATGAACCGGGTACAAGGTATACACCAGCGTTATCGTATTAATATCCTCAGGAAGGTCACGCGCTAGCTGGAATATCAGAGGAATCGTCAAGCGCTCATCCCCTTGAAGCTGCTGCTCTTGGAAACAGAAACAGCTTATTTTTCTTAAATGCGTCGTAGCACTTGAAGGAGAGACGCTAGGTACAGCTCGCCCCCAACTTTCGACATGACTGTTGTTGGTAAACGTAAAATCAACTTCAGCTGTTTGGCCTGGGTGGACACGCATTTGGCGGTTTTCGACGCTCATTCGCCATGGTAACCCCGCGCCACCTCGGGTAATGAACTGCACGGTGATATAGCGGGACTGATCAACTTCTTCATGAATAATGGCTTTAGCCGTGGTATCCACTTTGCCATTAAGGCCCGTCACACTACAAAACACGTCATAAAGAGGGACCAGTGCGAATGCAAAGGCAAACATCCCAATTAACGCCGCTACTGTACGAATGACTGTCCGTTTAACCCCAACTGATTGCACCGTATCATTGACTGCCATATATCCCCCTAGACCATTCACTGATGGACAGCTAATTAGTCATGATGATGGGTACGGTTAAATACTGGCGGTGTTTCAAAGGTGTGCAACGGTGCCGGACTGGGGACGCTCCACTCTAGGTCTTCTGCGCCTTCCCAAGCTTTTGCAGGTGCTTTTTTACCTCCTCTTACACACATCACCACAACCAATACAAACATCAGCTGTGACGCTCCAAAAAAGAAGGCACCAATGCTGGAGAGCAAATTAAAATCTGCAAATTGTAATGCATAGTCGGGAATACGCCTTGGCATGCCCGCCAAGCCTGCGAAATGCATAGGGAAAAACGTTAGATTAACGCCAACAATAGAGCACCAGAAATGGCATTGAGCAAGTCGCTCGTTAGGATAATAACCTGTCCATTTGGGTAGCCAATAATAGACACCAGCCATAATGGCAAAAATAGCACCGGGTACTAGCACATAATGAAAATGCGCTACGACAAAATAGGTATCGTGGTATTGGAAATCCGCAGGTGCAATGGCCAACATTAGTCCTGAGAAACCGCCGATGGTGAATAGAACCACGAAAGCCAAAGCAAACAGCATGGGCGGTTCAAAACTGATCGAGCCACGAAACAGCGTGGTCACCCAATTAAATACTTTCACGCCTGTGGGCACGGCGATCAGCATGGTCGAGTACATGAAAAATAGCTCCGCTGTTAGCGGAAGACCGACGATAAACATATGGTGTGCCCACACTAAAAATGACAGCAGCGCGATAGCTGCCGTGGCATACACCATAGACGCGTATCCAAACAACGGCTTACGCGCGAAGGTAGGAATAATGGCTGAGACAATACCAAAAGCCGGCAAAATCATGATGTAAACTTCAGGATGGCCAAAGAACCAAAATAAGTGCTGGAAAAGCACTGGATCGCCGCCGCCCGCAGCGTCAAAGAAACTGGTACCGAAGTTAATATCCATCAGCATCATGGTAATAACGCCCGCTAGTACAGGCATTACCGCAATCAATAGAAAAGCCGTAATTAACCATGTCCATACGAACAGCGGCATATCCATCATGCGCATTCCAGGTGCGCGCATATTCAGAATGGTCGCAATAATATTTATAGCCCCAAGAATCGAGCTAATACCTGCAATGTGCAGAGCTAAAATAAAGAATGTTGTGGAGGCAGGTGCGTAAGTCGTCGATAACGGCGCATAAAATGTCCAGCCAAAATTAGGCCCACCGCCCGGCATGAATAGCGTAGAAAGTAGCAATGTAAACGCCACCGGAAGCAGCCAGAAACTAAAGTTATTAAGCCTGGGCAGCGCCATATCCGGCGCACCAATCTGAAGCGGAATCATCCAATTGGCTAGCCCAGTAAACGCTGGCATTACCGCAGCAAACACCATGATTAATCCATGCATGGTGGTCATTTGGTTGAAAAATTCTGGCTCTATAAGCTGCAAACCAGGTTGAAATAGCTCGGCTCTCACTACTAGGGCAAATATGCCTCCAACAAAAAACATGGTGAGAGAAAAGATCAGGTACAGAGAACCAATTTCTTTATGGTTGGTTGTCAGAACCCATCGCAGTATCCCTTTGGGCTGAGCCGCATGGTCGTGATGAGAATGACCGCCAGCCGCTGCAGTAGAGCTATGTTGCAGCGAGTGTTGAGGAGGTAGTTTGGGCGCCATGAGCATCTCCGCCTGATTTATTGTTAGTACCTTGAATTATTGTGCAATACGTTCGGCCACCGTAGCTGGCTGCACCACATCACCTGTCTCATTGCCCCAAGCATTACGGGTATAAGTAACAACAGCGGCTATTTCGACAGGATTTAACGTACTGCGGAATGCCGGCATAGCAGCGCCAGAAACACCGTTAATAACCCGATTCAGGTGCCAATCTAAATCACTAATCAGTTGATTATTGTTGGCTAGTGCAGGAAATGCGGGTGGCGCCCCCTGACCTTCGCTTTGGTGACAGGCAGAACAGATAGTCTGATAAACGGTCTCTCCCCTCGCCATCAAATCCTCCATTTCCCACTCCCGGTCAACCCCCATAGCCTCTTGCTCTGCGGCTTCTTTACGTTCTGCCAACCATGCTTCGAACTCTTCTTCTTCCATCGCATGCACAACCACTGGCATAAACCCGTGGTTAACGCCGCAAAGCTCGGCACACTGGCCACGATAGATGCCCGGTTCATTAATTTTCACCCAGTTCTCATTGATGAACCCAGGAATCGTATCCTGCTTAACGGCTAGTTCAGGCACCCACCAAGAGTGAATAACGTCATCTGACGTCATTAAAAAACGCACTTTACGATTGATCGGCAGTACCAATGGCTCATCTACGTCTAACAAATAGTGCTCATCTCTCGCTTTTTCTCCACGAATTTGTTCAGTTGGTGTACTCATATTTGATGTAAACGCAACATCTTCACCAAGGTACTCGTAGCGCCAGCGCCATTGTTGGCCAGTAATCATCACATCTAGATCAGCTTCTGAAGCGTCGTACATACTCTTCAACGTCGCCGTTGCGGGCACGGCCATTCCAACCAAAATCAGAATAGGAATAGCGGTCCAAAGAATTTCTACGGAGGTGTGCTCATGAAAATTCGCCGCTTTTTCCCCTTTTGAGTGTCTGTATTTAAATAGTGAGTAAAACATCACCCCAAACACAATCACCCCAATGACCACGCATACCCAAAAAATCGCCATATGCAGACCAAAAATATCTTGGCTGATATCGGTGACCCCAACAGGCATATTCCAGCTATTAGCATGAGCTTGAGTGATACTGAAGGCACTGGTAATGGTTAGCAGCCATTGCCACGATAGATGCATAGGAACCTCCGTTATTATTGTTGTTCTCGCCAACCTTTTTATTAGGTCAGGATTAACTGATTAACGTCAGTATAGAAAACATGTGGCATTCGTCACGAACAACTATCGTGAGGTGTATCAACGCTTCATCGCGACGCAATCACTGCAATCCCGACCAAGATCAGAACAAATACGAGCGTGATTACAATTCCCGTCACAATAAAGGCCGCGGGGTTACCGCTAGAAAAATCCTGTTGCCGCTTGAGGTCATTTTGTACGCCTAGCAGTGCTGACAGTACTGATTTAACGACTGACCACATTGCGCCTCTCCTCGTTATCACGTATTGCGTCGCCTGAATGAACAACTCTTCTGCAGAGCTTTAGCTATAGTTGAAGATAGGAGAACCTGTGAAGAATGCCTCACAAATTGAAAAACTCGATAGGAACCTACTATGGACCATACAAACAAAAAGCAGCCCTCATCCATCAACGACACGAACCAAAATATCGCAGCTTGGTGGCAGCATTACTGCCTATTGAGTACCATGCCAATGGTGCGTTGTCAGATTGCGTGGCTTGAGAGCGTGACAGAAGCCATGCAGCTGGAAGCTGAGCTTTTCCAAGCTATCGCTAAAAGTAGCGAAAAACTGACGATATGCCTGACTGATGGCAAAGAAAATTGCAGCGCTAAGGAACTCACTGAGCATTACCAAGAAATGGTCAAAACGCTTACCGATGCTAATCTTGAGCGTTTTGCTAAGGTATCTCAGCTTTCCCATGAGTTTCGACGTAGTCTTTGGGAAGAAATCTAACAAATCTAACAATTTGGGATTAAGCTTGCGACTTACAGTCGTGCCATTCACACTACGCACGCTTTGCTAAGAGCAGCTTTTGACTGGTGATGGAGCCTAATATGCCCAAATGTCGTGGATTTATTTCGTTGTTCTCGTTAATAACCGTGGTCTTAGTATCGTTGACTGGCTGCACAACTTACACTTGGCCGGATGGCTCGCAAGAGACTGTGCTTGGCGTGCCCCCAGAAGAAGAAAACCGGCGTTATGAAGAGCAGCGTGCCGACGGAGTACGCTATCGCGTGCCAGGTAAAATACCTGAAGAGCAAACGCAATGACCTTCTTCGATCTGGCTTCTCTTTAAACGGTGTTATTAACGTTATCTTCGTTTTGTAGATGCCGTTGCTTGAGCGGTAATTGGATCTTCTGGCCAGGGGTGTTTAGGGTAGCGGCCACGCATCTCTTTACGCACCTCTGGGTAGCCATTCAACCAAAAACTGCGTAAATCCTGAGTAACTTGAAGCGGCCTTTTTGCCGGTGAAAGCAGATGAATGACAACCGGCACATGACCGTCCGCAACGGCGGGAGTATCCTGCCAGCCAAACGCTTCCTGTAACTTCAAAGCAAGCACTGGCGGCCTTCCTGTTAGGCAGGGCTCATAATCAATGGCTGCTCGATTACCGCTAGGAGCCGTTATTGTCGATGGTGTTAAACGCTCAAAATGGGTTTGCTCATCCCAACTGAGCGTTGCCATTAAGTAGGTATGGAATGGCATTTTTTCTAGCTGACTGAAGCGTGTTATACCCGTCATGTAAGGTGCCAGCCATACATCCAAACTGTCTAATAGCGCGTTTTCTGACCAGTCAGGCCATACGTTAGAATAAATACTCGCCACTAGCGCCATTCGCCCCTGTAATTGCTTAACCTTGCCATTAAAAAGCGCCGCAGGGCGTTGCTTTAATGCGCACAGCAACGCCTGTTGGACAGCCTCTCCAGATAACTCCGCTAAGGGCCGACTTGCCAACACAAGTTCACCATGGCGCTGAACAGCTTCACCAAGAAGCTTTCCTTGGGCATCTGACCAAGTAACACGCTCCTCCCACTGTTGAGTTGCCGGGTAAAGGTCAATAAGCGCTGCCTGCGTAATCGGTTCTGCCAGGTAAATTGCTGCCTCACTGCTGGCACTCTCTACGCTAACAGCGACGATAAATGCTTCATTCGCTAGGGGGTGGCTAATGGAAAGCGTGGCGGTTTTGCCATTGGCCAGCTTGAACCGACCTGGACTGATGAATTGACCAACGCGATCCGGGTAAGCCATCGCCAGCAGATAGCTAAGCGGCTCAAGCGGTAGCTTATGTGGAATCTGAAGGCTAGCCATGTCCATAAGGCGCTTGGTTTCTCGTTGCCATTGAGGAAATCGCCAGGGTTGGCTGAGCCGCTGAGCCAGCGCATCTCTTAGCGAGCCACTAACACGCTCTCTACCCTCTAGCAGAGCTGCTAAAGCACAGGCGAGCGGTAATGCATCCAATGACACTGCCTTTGACAGCATGACCGCTAAACGAGGTTCAAGCGGCCAACGCGCACTTTGCTTACCTAATGGTGTTAATAAACCCGCTGCATCAAGAACACCAAGCTGACGAAGCAAAGCCTGGCTACTTTGCCATGCACCGTTAGGCGGTGGTGTCATCCAAATTAACTCTTCAGGCGAACGCGCTCCCCATACGGCAACCTCAAGCGCAAGTTTTGATAAATCAGCTTGGGCAATCTCAGGTTCACCGTAAGCAACCAGTGGCTGCTCTTGAGACCATAAGCGATAACATACACCCGGCTGCTGCCGCCCTGCACGACCACGACGTTGATCAGCGCTGGCACGATTGACACGCCGGGTAGTTAGTCGAGTGAGCCCAGTTCGCGGCTGAAACAACGGCACACGCTCCAAGCCAGCGTCAATAACCACATTAACGCCATCAACTGTCACACTGGATTCCGCAATGGCGGTTGATACAATCACCCGCTGGCGAGTTTCGTGTAACTTCAATGCAGCTTGTTGCGCCTCGATAGGCATGCCGCCATGTAAAGCGCGCACCTCAATATCAAAGGTGCTATTTTCCAGCATTTGCACTAGCCGAGTTATCTCTGCCACCCCAGGTAAAATCACCAACACGCCGCGGCTACCGGCATTCGCTAAGGCTTCGGTTACCACTCGGTAAGCGGCAGCGTCTAACGCTTCCTCGCTACTAAAAGGGCGATAATACGTTTCAATTGGGAATTCACGCCCCGTACTTTCAATCACGGATGTATCGCTGCCCAATACGCTTTTTAAAGCAGCAACATCTAACGTCGCAGACATCACCATCAGTCGTAAGTCATCGCGAATGCTTTGCTGAATATCCAGCGATAGCGCCAGCCCAAGATCTGCTTCTATGCTGCGCTCATGAAACTCATCGAAGATGATACCGGCGACGCCTTCGAGCAACGGATCATCTTGCAACATACGCGTCAGGACGCCCTGGGTGACCACCTCCAAGCGTGTGTGCGGCCCCACTTTGCTGTCCCCTCGCATACGATAGCCAACCGTCTTACCGACAGGCTCATCAAGCTGCGCGGCCATAAAGCTTGCCGCCAAACGAGCCGCTACCCGCCGAGGCTCTAACAACACTATCTTCTGGCCCTGCGCCCATTGGCTGTTAAGCAAGGTCAGCGGAACGCGGGTTGTCTTACCCGCCCCTGGCTGGGCGATTAAGATTAAGCGGTTATGTTCAGAGAGAGCCGCCTGAATCTGCTTGAGGTGCTGTTCAATGGGAAGCGTAGACATCGCCAATATGGGCATAGCAGCTAAACTGATGAGTCGTTTGATAAATGCGACGCTGAAATACCGCATCCTTTCAAAATAACATGCTCAAGAAAACGGCAAATAGACTCGAAATCCGTTTCGCTGAGCACTTCAGTCCCTAATATCCCCGTTACCTGCGCACTGTATTCCGTGTAATGCTGGGTAGCCGACCAAATCAAGAATATAAGCCAGCGTGGATCGACATCATCCATTTTCCCTAGCTGAGACCACTGGTGAATAATTTCTGCACGGGAAGCTACCCACTCTTTCAGCTCACCAGAGAGGTAATTACTCAAGAAAGGCGCACCCGCCAAAATCTCGGCGGCAAATAGCTTTGAACCTTCGGGGTAACGCTGACCCAGCATCATCTTGGTGCGAATAAAATCGCTTAATACCTTAGCTGGATCACTTTCAGGTGTTATATCTTCAAGTACCGCATTCCACCGGTTCATCATTCGATTAAGCAGTCGTACATAAAGCAGCTGCTTACTGCCCATGTAATAGAGAATATTCGCCTTAGGAAGACCTGCTATATCGGCGATGGCCTGAAGGCTGGCACCACGATAACCATGTTGAGAAAACACCTGCTCCGCAGCGCTCAGTATGGTCTGTTCAATGCGATCTCTGCTGGCATTTTCATGGTTAGCGGTATCCGCTGTCATTGATTAAGCTCCTTTAATAAGCGCTTTTGATAAGCACCAATGGTCAGCCCATGGGACTTATTACATATAATTGGTTTATCGACGCCGGCCGTGTAAGTGCACAGACAGCCGCATTAGCAACAAATTCTTGCAAGGTGCGCTCTTTTGTCTCAAGCTAAACAATATTGACCGATCGGTCAGAACAATCATAACGGAGTTTGGCATGGCTACGATTGAGTTCCTGCTCAACGGCACCCCCAAGCAGTGTCATGTACCCCCTGACACCAGCATTCTAACGCTGTTGCGTGATCATTTGGGCATCACTGGCACAAAAGAGGGCTGCGCATCGGGTGATTGTGGCGCTTGTACAGTCGCAATCAACAATCCAAGCGACACGCAAAGCCGCTTTTTAAGCGTCAACGCGTGTATTACCCCGGCTCATCAACTTCACGGTCAGCACGTTATTACCGTTGAAGGGCTTGCGACTGAAGGCAACTTGCACCCAGCTCAACGCGCAATGATCGAGTGCCATGGCAGCCAGTGCGGATTTTGCACACCAGGAATTGTCATGTCCTTGTTCACCTTGCATGCCAACCAACAGCAGCGCCCCTCACCTCTTACACCAGAAACACTGGAAGCCGCATTAGGTGGAAATTTATGCCGCTGCACGGGATACCGACCGATTCGTGACGCCGCATTGAGTATGCAAGATTTCTCTTGGGAAGCACCGCAGTGGTTCGATGCGTCTCAGCCAGCCAGTCACCCGCTTCATGTGCCGGAGTCAACCGCAAAGAGTGAGCCACTGTTCGTACAGCCAACCACCTTGGCTGAGTTGGCCGACGCAAGATATCGCTATCCTGATGCACGCCTTGTGGCTGGCGCAACAGATCTATGGCTGGAAAGCACTCAGCGCCTTACCGCACTGAACCAGCTTATTGATACCACTCGCGTGGCTGAATTGCGCCAAATTGAAGAGGCGACATTCCAAGCTCAACCAGGTTGGTGGGTAGGCGCCGGGGTTACGTACTCGCAACTTGAGCCCTTATTAAGCAGTCACTTTCCTGCGTTTGCACACCTCCTTCACAGGCTCGGCTCCCAACAAGTTCGTAACCGGGGAACGCTCGGCGGAAACATCGCCAACGCTTCGCCAATAGGAGATACGCCACCTGTACTACTGGCGCTCAATGCGTGGGTAGAACTTACCAGCCATGTCGGTACTCGCCAGCTGTTGCTAAGTGATTTTTTTATCGACTATAAAAAAACAGCGCTGGCTGCTGATGAAGTCATCAGTCGTATTTTTATACCTCAACTGGCTGAATCAGCCACACTAAGGGTCTGGAAGCTTTCTAAACGACGCGAGGATGACATAACGGCGGTATTAGGTGCGTTTTGCTACCGTGTTAATCAGGGTGTGATGGAGGATGTTCGCATTGCCTTTGGCGGTATGGCTGCAACTCCCAAGCGAGCTAGTCAAACAGAAGCTGCGCTAGAGGGCCAGCCCGTTTCCAAAGCTAGCTTTCAAGCAGCCCAGCAAGCCCTTGCTGAAGAGTTTCAGCCAATGAGCGATGTACGGGGTAGCCAATACTACCGAGAACAAGCCGCTCTCAACCTATTAGAACGCCTCTACTTATCGCTTTCGTCACCCAACCAGGAGGTGATGCTCCATGCGTACGCTCACTAAACTTGATGGCGACAGCAGCCGAGCTCGTCGAGAGTTACATGACCACATCCAAGGGTCAGGCCCACTTGCCCGCCATACTGTCGATAGCCACGGTCAGCGCCAAGCAGGCACCGCTAGCTTCCATGAAAGCGCTGAAAAACACGTTACCGGCAAGGCCGCCTACATTGATGACCTCAAAGCACCGGCAGATGCCCTGCATGTAGCTCTGGGGCTATCTCCTGTCGCACACGGCACATTGACCGCGCTTGATCTCGAAGCAGTTAAACAAGCGCCTGGCGTTGTCGATGTCATCACTTTTCACGACGTGCCCGGTCATACGGATATCGGCCCTGTCTTTCCAGGCGACCCCATTTTTGTTGATCAAGAAATTAGCTACGCAGGCCAGTGTATTTTCGCCGTTGCGGCTACCTCGCTTCAGGCTGCTCGCCGAGCGGTAACGCTGGCCCAGTTAAGTATTGATGAACAACCAGCGAGCCTCGACCCTGTTGCTTCTGCCGAACGCAATGATGTGGTTCGCCCTACACATGTTCAAGAGCGAGGCGATTGGCAAGCGGAACTGCGCCAAGCCGAGCAAACGGTTGAGGGCGAGCTTTTCATCGGCGGACAGGAACATTTTTACCTGGAGGGACAAGCGTGCTTGGTTCTGCCTACCGAAGATGAAGGGGTGATTGTCCATACCTCTAACCAGCACCCTAGCGAGACCCAAAAACTTGTCGCTGAAGTACTGGGCATTCCCTTTCATGCTGTCACCGTTGAAGTACGCCGAATGGGCGGCGGTTTTGGAGGCAAAGAAACTCAAGCATCTCCTTGGGCTTGTATGGCAGCCATTATTGCCCGCAGAACCGGAAAAGCCACACGTATACGTCTACCACGAAGTGATGATATGCGCGCGACCGGTAAGCGACACCCCTTTCATAATCGCTACCGACTAGCCATTAATCGGCAAGGCATCATCCAGGGGGGAGACATAACAGTTATTGGTGACTGCGGATACTCGCCTGACCTTTCGGACGCCATTGTTGACCGTGCAATGTTCCATGCCGACAACGCTTACTCATTAGGCAATGCTCGCGTCACCGGTCACCGAGCTAAGACCCATACCGCTTCTAACACGGCTTTTCGGGGTTTCGGCGGCCCTCAGGGCATGATGATTATCGAAGCTGCAATGGATGATATCGCGCGTAAGGTCGGTGAAGACCCTCTCACCATACGCAAACGAAACTTCTATCGCGACGGGCGAGACGTCACCCACTACGGGCAGTCAGTGGATCAAAAGCAGTTACTCCATACGCTGGTTGATACATTGGAAACCAATAGTGATTACTGGGCGCGCCGTGCGGCTATTAAGGCATTTAATAGCAACAGTCCCATCATTAAAAAAGGGCTTGCGCTAACGCCAGTAAAGTTTGGCATCTCATTTACCGCCCAGCACCTTAACCAGGCCGGTGCGCTGCTGCATGTGTATACCGATGGCAGCATCATGATCAATCACGGCGGCACCGAAATGGGCCAAGGACTGCACACCAAGATTTGTCAGGTAGTGGCTCGCGAGCTTGGCTTGGATTTAGATAGCGTGCGGATTAGTGCAACTCGCACGGATAAAGTACCCAATACATCCCCTACGGCGGCTTCAAGCGGCGCCGACCTCAATGGCATGGCCGCGCGAGATGCCGCCAGTAAATTGCGCGAAAGATTGTTCGACTTTGCCGCGATGCATTTTGAAGGCGGCTTAGACCGAGAAGGCATGCGCCTGGAAGATGGCATGCTGATTGCTGGGATTAATGAAAGCGAGCGTCGCATCCCCTGGGGAGAGCTTGTTCAAACGGCCTACCTCAATCGCATCTCGCTGTCAGAAAAAGGCTTTTATGCGACACCATTGATTCATTACAACCGTGCAACGGGCCAAGGCCGCCCTTTTTATTATTACGCGTTTGGAGCAGCCGTTGCCGAAGTGAGTGTTGACACATTGAGCGGCGAATATTTAGTTAACCGTGTTGACGTGCTACATGACGTTGGCAATTCGCTAAACCCTGCCATTGATATTGGCCAAGTAGAAGGTGGCTTTATCCAGGGAATGGGCTGGCTAACCAGTGAAGAACTTAAGTGGAGCGATAAAGGTATGCTGGTTAGCGACGGGCCTGCGACCTACAAAATACCCACGTTTGGTGATCTTCCCGCTATTTTTAACGTTGAACTATTGGAAGGCCACCCAAATTCCATGGCAAGCCTATATCGTTCTAAAGCCGTTGGTGAGCCACCGTTTATGCTTGGTATCTGTGTTTGGTCTGCACTACGTGATGCGCTTTCAAGCTTAACCGATTACCAACAGTCTCCCCATCTCGACACTCCCGCAACCCCTGAGCGAGTGATGTTGGCTGCAAACGCAATTAGAGAAAAAGCGCTATGACACAGCCCTCAGCAGAAACTTGGCACGCTGCACTCGATCGATTGCAGCGTAGCGGTGTTCCCCACGTGTTGGCCACTCAGGTAACCAGCGCGGGCTCAACCCCGCGTGAGCCCGGCGCACGCATGGTGATCACCCAAGAGGCGATCTATGACACGCTAGGTGGAGGCACTTTCGAGTGGCAAACTATCCATGCTGCTCGAGACTTTTTACAGCAAGGCCGCGCAGGCTTTCACTTAGAGGCATTCTCGCTAGGTGGCCGCAGCGGCCAGTGCTGTGGCGGTTATGTCAATGTGCTGCTGGAAGTGTTTCCTGGTGCCGCTACCAATATCGCTTTATTTGGTGCTGGCCATGTCGGACGAGAGATCGTAAAGCTTAGCGAACCGCTCCCCTGGCAAGTACACTGGTTTGATAGCCGAGCAGATGTATTTAACGAACGCGATCAGCAGCAATCCCGACTCAGTTGCCATACGCTGAGCAGTGCGCAAGAGGGAACTTCAGCCCTGCCGCCCTACTGTCATGCACTGGTATTAACCCACAACCATGATGAAGATTACGCCCTTATCACCGCTTTACTACAGCGCAATGACATCGCCTCGATAGGATTAATCGGCTCTGATAGCAAATGGGCAAGCTTCCGAGGACGACTGCAGCGCGAAGGCTACACCGCTGAAGAAATAGAGCGTGTACGCAGTCCCATTGGCTGTATTCATAACACTAAACTTAGCAACAAAACCCCCTATGCGATTGCTTTGACGGTGGTAACCGAACTGCTTTGGCTAACGGACAAGCCAGCCTCACTAGACATGCGCGGCCTTGAGCCGAACGCAATACGTGCACTTGTTGACGATACGAAAACGACTCAGAGTTAATATGAATTCCTCAATCGATACGCTCATCCGCGCTGAAATTGTCAGCTTTGCACGCGACCCAGGTAATGATGACCTACCTCAGCCAGGTAGCCTAGAGCATTATGGCGATGGGCTACTGTGGCTAAAAGGCAGTCATATTCAGGCTGTCGGCCACTATGGTGATCTCGCTGATCAACTGCCAAGTGACGCCCATGTTATTGATTATCGCGGCAAGTTGATTATGCCCGGCTTTATCGATACTCACGTTCACTATGTTCAGCTAGACATCATGGCTTCCTACGGCCGACAACTACTTGATTGGCTAAATGACTATACGTTTCCTGAAGAGTGCCGTTTTGCCAATCATGCGCATGCAGAAGCGCTATCGAACGCTTTTCTAGATGAAATGCTTCGCGCGGGAACGACAACAGCCCAAGTATTTGGCTCAAGCCATCCTGGCTCAGTGGATGCGTTCTTCACCGCCTGCCAAAAACGTCAGCTACGCATGCTGGTCGGTAAAGTATTAATGGATCGCAACGCGCCTGACGCCCTAATGGATGGCGTGTCTGGAATTGCAGACAGTGAGCGACTTATTCAAGACTGGCATGGCAATGGCCGACTAGGTTATAGCGTCACGCCACGCTTTGCGCCCACCTCTACCAAAATGCAAATGGATGCTGCCGGCGCCCTCTTGCGTAACGACTCTAGCCTTTGGCTACAAACTCATTTGGCTGAAAACAGTGGGGAATTAGATTGGGTAGCTGAATTATTTCCTGGTAGCCGCGACTACTTAGCCGTTTACGAAGAAGCGGGGTTAGTCGGCCCTCGCAGTACCTTCGCGCACGGCATTCATCTGAATAACGATATGCGTAAACGCTTGGCGGATCGAGGCGCCAATATTGCCTTTTGTCCAAGCTCCAATCTTTTCCTAGGCAGCGGATTATTTGACCGAGAAGCAGCTAAACAGACCGGCATGGCATTCACCTATGCTAGCGATATCGGCGCAGGCACCGATTTATCAGGGTTTGGAACGCTTAAGGCAGCCTACCAAGTGGGCCAATTAGGGGGACAGCCTCTTACCGCATGGCAAGGTTTTTACGGTTTAACCCATGGCAATGCAAAAGCGCTTTCCCTAGATACCCATATCGGCCAGCTTGCCCCTTCGTACGAGGCTGATTTTGTAGTCATTGATCCTCATGCGACATCACTGTTGAAGCGCCGTATCCAACACAGCAAAACACTCGGCGAGCGTTTATTTGCGCTGATGATGCTCGCTGATGATCGCGCTATCTATGAAACTTGGTCAAATGGGCAGTGCCAGCACCAACGGGATTAATTTTCAAAGTTAACTCGTCATTCCCGCAGGCCCTTAGCGGGAATCCATGTTGGGCTGGGGTTTCGGGCTGCTGCAGGCCAAGGTCAAGGTGGATTCCCGATAACCCCACTCGGGAATGACGGCGTAGTGGCTTGGGAATGACGGTGCAGTGACTTGGGAACGTCCCTAATTGATTTTCTTTCGCGCAAAACAAAAAACCCAGCTGATGGGCTGGGTTCTTTGTTAAATAAGTGCCTGACGATGATCCGGGCGGCGCTCCGCTACTCTCCAGGGGAGCCCCCTAAAAAGCAAAACCCCGACCAAATGGCCGGGGTTTCTCAATAAGTGCCTGACGATGACCTAC
>NZ_JABUZF010000064.1:0-1603 GCF_014897885.1 Halomonas sp. 3D7M
GCATGCTGCTAGCCCAAAAGGCGAGCCATGTTTTGGCGGCAGGGCCGGTCACCTGGGTGCGATCAAAGTTACCTTCGATGATGGCGCCAATATGAGCTCGGGGGGAGTCGTCTTCTAACGCACGGCGGCGTGCTGCAACGGCGTCACTAAGATCGGTCAAGATCTGCCGCATCGTTGCTTCCAGCAGGCCATCCTTGCCGCCAAAGTAGTGACTAATAATGCCCGCCGAAACACCAGCATGACGGGCAATTCGCATGACGGTTGCTTCTGCTAAACCAACTTCGTCAATGGCCGCCATGGTAGCCTTAATTAACTGCTGGCGGCGTATCGGTTCCATTCCCACCTTAGGCACAGCTATCTCCTACTGACGTTGAATGCCCATTGGCTCCTGTCCTTGAAAACCAGGAGTAGGCATGATTACCTGAGTATGATGACATTTTTTTATTGAACGCTCAATCAATAAAAGCCTGCGTTGTTTTCTCGTCTCTACGACTGTTGCGTATAGGGCGTGTTCATATAAAACCGATAATGGGGAAGATCAACATGAAACGGACATACACACGAAGCCTAAGTACATTACTGCTGACTGCCTGTTTACCGGCAGCTGCCTATGCTAATGAGTGTAGTAGTGTTCGCTTTGCAGAAGTGGGTTGGACTGATATTACAGCAACGACAGCATTGGCTAGTGAGGTATTGGAAGCGCTTGGTTACGAAACGCGCGTCGATACTGTCTCGGTGCCGATTGCTTATGCGGGCATGGGTAATAATGATTTTGACGTCTTTTTAGGTAACTGGATGCCATCGATGGCCTCTATCAGCGACCCCTATGTGGAGCGTGGCGAGGTTGAGCGCTTAGTGGTCAACCTTGAGGGAGCTAAGTACACCCTGGCAGTGCCCCAATATGTCTATGATGCGGGTGTGACCTCCGTTAATGATCTGGCAGAGCATGCTGATCAGTTTGAGCAGCGTTTACACGGCATTGAAGCTGGCAATGATGGTAATGAGCTGATTGAGCAAATGATTGATGATAACGCCTATGGGCTAGGTGATTGGCAAGTCATCGATTCGAGCGAGGCGGGTATGCTGGCTGAGCTTCGCGCGAGGGTACCCAATGAGAAATGGATGGTGTTTTTAGGTTGGGAACCGCATCCAATGAATACTAATTTTGATATGGCGTATTTATCTGATGCTGGCGACTATTTTGGCCCTAACCTGGGGGGCGCAACCGTACATACCAATACTCGTGCGGGGTTTGTTGAAGCGTGCCCTAATGTCGGTGAATTGCTGAAAAACATGACATTCACCCTGGAAATGGAAAACCAACTTATGAGTGCCATTATGGACGATGGGGTAGACCCGCGAGAGGCAGCACGCAGTTACCTCAATGAAAACGATGATGTGCTAGCAGCATGGCTCGAAGGAGTGACTACCCGAGCTGGCGAAGAAGCGCTGCCGGCAGTCCAAGCAGCCTTATAAGCACACTATTCACTTAACAGGGTAGTTGAATGAAAGGCAGGTCGTTTTTGGCTTGCCTTTCATAGTTAAGATAGGCATAATCTGCACCCGTTGATGAGGGAAAGGCTACGTAGCTCAGCTGGTTAGA
>NZ_JABUZF010000065.1:0-672 GCF_014897885.1 Halomonas sp. 3D7M
GATTTAGCTTTCGAGCACCAAGGGCGCTTTTACGTGTTGGACTGGAAATCGAACTATTTAGGGCCGAATGACAGCGATTACGAACCGGAAGCCTTGCGCCATGCGCTGCTAGCCAAGCGCTATGATCTCCAGGCCGCGCTTTACCTGCTGGCTATGCATCGGCTGCTAAAAGCGCGCCTGCCCGACTACGACCCGCACCAGCACTTGGGCGGTTCAATGACGGTATTTCTGCGTGGCAGCCGCAGCCCAGGGCGCGGGGTATTTTCCGAGCCCGCCCCAGTTGAACTGATCGAAGCACTGGACAGCCTGTTTGCAGGCGCATCGTTTTCAAGCCCCGCACAGGAAGCGACGGTATGAGTAAGCCCAAAGACACCCACACCTTCGACCTGTTTGGCGATGCCGTTGAAACACAGGATGCCCAGCCCACCACGGCTTCCACGCCAGTGAGCGCTCACCCTGCGTTAAGCGATACCGCTGAATTACTAACCCTATGCGAACGCTGGGTAGCCAGGGGTTGGCTGCGCGATTTAGACCGCGCCCTGGTGCGTTTTCTAGCAACAGAAGCAGCAGATGCCCCCGCACTGCTACTGTTAGCCGCCGCCCTGGCCAGCCATCAACTAGGCCGAGGCCATGTGTGCCTGGACTTAAACGCCACGCTTAACGCACCGGATT
>NZ_JABUZF010000067.1:0-1822 GCF_014897885.1 Halomonas sp. 3D7M
TATCGCCGAGCTGCCGAACAAGGGCATGCTGAAGCACAAACCAGTTTGGCCTTTCTCTATGACAACGGACGCGTTAATACCTACGGACGCAGTAGTGTAGCTTCTCATGAGGTCATAGCTTATATGCTTCATATTCTCGCTGCTGAGCAAGGTAATGAGACCGCTATTGTACGTCGTGATCTTAGCTCTAATTGGTTATCACCTGAACAGCTTGCTGAAGGCCAGCGGATGGCAAATGGATGGCGCGTTGGCACCTCTCTGCCCCGTTAAAATGACTTCACTACCTTGTCAAACCCCGCTCAAGCAGCGGGGTTTTTGTGCTTAAACGTTCAGAAACTCAAGATTATTCGCCTTATCTTGAGTTTTTGAGAGTACCCCTTAAAAGGTGTCCTTTTCAGCCCTGCACAGGCTGCCACTTGGCTTGACGGGAGGGCGTCCCCCAGCGGATAAGGCGGGCAGACAACGCGGAGATTGAACACTAATGATAGAAAGCATGGTTTCGTTGCTCGCCGCGGGGTTCGGGCTAGGTTGGCTTCCCTGGGCTCCAGGGACTTTTGGTTCGTTGCTTGGCATCCCCCTAGCTTGGTGGCTACTCGACCGCCCACTGACGAAACAGGTCATCATCATAGTTCTACTGCTGATCGTTGGTGTACCGCTCTGCCACTGGTCATCCCATTGGCTTGGTGGCGGCGATGCTTCGCAGATTGTCGCCGATGAGTTTTTGGCTTTTCCATTAGTGACGCTAGGCCTAGCGGCGGCTCGAACGCCTTGGATGATGGGGGTGGCATTCGCTTTGTATAGACTATTCGATACCACTAAGCCCCCACCTATCAATTTCATCGAAACCATCGGCGGGGGGTTAGGGATAGTGCTGGATGATGTCTTAGCTGCCCTCTTTGCGTGGATAATCCTCTTCGTAGGAATCGCTCTATGGCGACGGCGCTATGTCATATGAAAACTATGTCTCCTGGGCTAAGCCCCAGATTATCTGTCATATCTTGAGTTTAGCGAGGGTGGTGGTTTTAACTCGCTAAACCCCTTTTCGCGGGGTCAGTCGGAGTACGTTAGACTGATACTCACATACAGAGGAGCGGCCCATGAGCACCCCATTAGACCCGATTGTGAGCGAGTTTGAGACTCAGGAGCAGGCTGACAGCTATCAACGTTGGTTTCGTGAACGAGTTCAAGCCAGCCTTGCCGATCCACGTCCCGGCATTCCCCATGATGAAGTCATGGCGGAAATGGACGCGCTGATTAATGACATTGAGGATCAGCACAGGAAACGTGCCTGATGCTGCCAGTGATTTGGCGGCAAACCGCCCGTGAAGACCTTTCTAAACTCCTACGCCATATTGCACTAGAAGACCCTCAAGCCGCACGGCGACTCAAGGCCCGTCTAGAGTCTGTTGTTCTACCGCTCTCTGAACACCCCTACCTGTACCGTGTGGGCGATGTCCCGGGCACGCGTGAGATTGTCGCGCATCCCAACTATATCGTGGTGTACCGCGTTGCTGTTTCTCATATCGACATCGTCAATGTCCTGCACGCCCGTCAGGAATACCCCTAGATCGACCGTAGGTCGATGCAGCGAGCCACGCGAGCGGTAACCGGCAATGCACATCACCTGATGCGCTACGGCTTCTGACGCCTTCCACAGCCCCTTCTGCATCTCGACACCTTTTTGATCAACAAGAGGCCCTAGCGGTCTGCACGTAACCATTGCGCGTATGCGCCCACCTTCGGCGCAGGTGCGTAGCACCTCGAAAGCCGCTCTAGCAGCGCCTTTGGCGCGTCATCATTAGGCTGGCCGAAGGCCAGGGCG
>NZ_JABUZF010000069.1:0-2455 GCF_014897885.1 Halomonas sp. 3D7M
CCGCCAGGAGCTTTACGATATTGTGCGCGTAGAAGGCATCAAAACCTTCAGCGAATTGATCGCAAAACACAGCAATCAAGACACCCACTGCCTGGGCTGCGACATCTGCAAGCCCGCTGTGGCGTCTATTCTGGCCTCCTGCTTCAATGAGCCGATCACCGACGCGGCGCATATTCCTCTGCAGGATACCAACGACACCTTTATGGCCAACATGCAGAAAAACGGTACCTACTCTGTGGTGCCGCGCATTGCAGGCGGTGAAATCACTCCCGATAAGTTAGTCGTGCTCGGGCAAGTGGCCCAGAAGTACCAGCTTTACACCAAAGTCACCGGCGGCCAGCGCATCGATCTGTTCGGCGCACGTTTAGAAGACCTCCCCGCTATCTGGGGCGAGCTCATTGAGGCAGGATTTGAAACCGGCCACGCCTATGGCAAATCACTACGCACGGTGAAGTCCTGTGTCGGCAGCACGTGGTGTCGCTACGGTGTGCAGGACAGCGTCGGCATGGCCATCAAACTGGAAAATCGCTACAAAGGCCTGCGCGCGCCCCACAAGATTAAGTTTGGTGTTTCAGGCTGTACCCGGGAATGCGCCGAGGCTCAGAGCAAGGATATCGGTATTATCGCCACCGAAAACGGCTGGAACCTCTACGTGTGCGGCAACGGTGGCATGCGCCCTCGCCACGCTGAGCTGCTCGCCACTGACCTGGACGACGAGCAGCTCTACCGCACCATTGACCGCTTCTTGATGTTTTATGTACGCACCGCCGACCGACTGCAGCGCACCTCCGTATGGCGCGAAAATCTCGACGGCGGCCTGGAGTACCTCAAAGAGGTGATTCTGGAAGACAGCTTAGGCATTAATAGCGAGCTGGAGCGGCAAATGCAGCATGTTGTCGATAGCTACCAGTGCGAATGGGCCAACGCCATCAGCGACCCAGGCAAACTCAAACGCTTCCGTAGCTTCGTCAACGATGCGCGTCCCGACCCGTCAATCATTATGACCTCCGAGCGTGGCCAGCTACGTCCCGCTTAAACACTAATGCCCTGCTTAAACACTACATAATCGCAAACCAGACAACGTTAATGAGGTAACTGATGACCGCGACCGCACTCAAACACACCGTAAGCACCGACACCTGGCAGCCGCTCTGCACTAAAGCTGACTTAGTAGCATTTTCCGGCGTCGCTGCTTGGTTGAACACGTCAGAAGGCCCTGCCCAAGTGGCCATTTTCTACTTACCGAGGCAGCGCTCCCAAGGACAGGAGAAAGAACTCTACGCCCTTGACCACTTTGACCCGTTTTCTAACGCTAACGTCATTGCCCGCGGCATTATCGGTGATGTTAAAGGCAATCCAGTGGTTGCCTCGCCACTCTATAAGCAGCATTTTCGCCTTGAAGATGGCCAATGCTTAGAAGATGAGAACATCAAGCTGCGTACCTGGAAAGTCGCGTTTAGGGGCGAGGAGGTATGGGTACAGGGGTAACTGACAGCTGCTTTACGATGACGTTACTCCCGTCGAGGAATAGCACTCGCGTAGGTATTCAGGCTCAAAAAATGTTCATCTGCCCGCTGCAGCGCCTCGAGTGTCTGTGATCGATCATCTTCTGCCAATAAGGTGCACAGTACTTCTGAGATGGCTAAGGCGGGCGTTAACGTATGGAAAAAGCTGTCGCTTTCCGTGGGGCAAAAAATCGTCTGCTCTGACAGCCCGACCAGTGGCGATACTTCACTATCGGTGATCGACAGAATCGTCAGCCCCTTGTCTTTTGCCAACTGCGTCAGTTCCAGTGTCGCTACTGCGTAAGGTTTGACGGAGACAACCAGCAAGGCCTCTTCGGGCGTGGCGCAAATTAGCGCATCGCCGCCGGTTCCTGCCGGTCCATCCAGGTGAACCGAGCGGTCCCCCAACAGTGACATAACATAATGGAAATGCCACGCCACGGAGTGGCATGAACGCAACCCTAGTACATACACTTTTCTAGCTGATTTCAGCGTATTAGCGATGGCTTCCAACCGTTGCAGTGAGTCAGGCTCACAGAGCTGAGAAATCTGAGCACTCAGCCCATGCAGCATATGCGCGGCGATATTGCCGTTGGCCGAGGCTCTAGCCCCCTCGTTTCGCTGGCGAACCTTGGCGGCAAAACCATCGTTCCCCCGCCGCAACGCTGCCACATAGTGCTCGCGAATATCATCGTATCCTTGCTTGCCCAGAAACTTTGCAAGCCGCGTCATGGTGGCAGGTTGCACCGCCGCATGGCGCGCCAACTCGCGCATAGAAACCAGTGCCACCTCATCAGGGTGTTCCAGCACGTAGCGAGCCGCCTGCTGGAGCTGCGGCGACATGGCATCGTACTGGGCGATAATCTGCTCCCTTAAAGGGTCGCGCTGCGGCATGTGTGTTGCCTCTTATACGGCTTGTTAAAACAGCCGCCGATTTAAACGTTACTGTT
>NZ_JABUZF010000069.1:2535-7512 GCF_014897885.1 Halomonas sp. 3D7M
TTGCAATAATAGACCAAACTGTGCCAATCTTCTCCTTATGGCGTGCTCACATCGCTAAGTGACCCTAAGGAACCGTTTCCATGACTCGTATTCTTCATCGCAGTATCGGCCCAACACTCCCCCATGCC
This sequence comes from Halomonas sp. 3D7M, assembly GCF_014897885.1. Classification (NCBI taxonomy): domain Bacteria; kingdom Pseudomonadati; phylum Pseudomonadota; class Gammaproteobacteria; order Oceanospirillales; family Halomonadaceae; genus Halomonas; species Halomonas sp. 3D7M. The sequence continues at coordinate 2,664 of NZ_JABUZF010000069.1, forward strand.
GCGTCGGCTCAAGGCGTCTACATTACAGACACCACTGGGCGCCGATACCTAGATGCCTCAGGAGGCGCTGCGGTCACCAGCGTTGGTCACGCCCATCCGGAAGTGTTGGCTGCGATGCGCGCTCAAATTGATAACCTCTGCTACGCACACACCTCCTTTTTCACCACCGACGCTGCCGAAGCGCTTGCTGAAAAACTCGTTAACTTGGCACCTGAAGGATTGAATTATGTCTATCTCGTGTCAGGCGGGTCAGAGGCCGTTGAAGCGGCGCTGAAGATGGCACGGCAGTACTTCGTAGAAATTGGCGCCCCCCAGCGTAGACATATCATTGCTAGGCGTCAGAGTTACCACGGCAACACGATTGGTGCGTTGGCAACCGGTGGCAATGCAATGCGGCGTAAGCAGTTTCAGCCCATCCTGCCAGAAACTCATCATGTCTCTCCCTGCTACGCCTATCGCGAGAAAGGCGCCGAGGAATCACCAGAGGCTTACGCTATTCGGCTTGCCGACGAACTCGAAGCAAAAATTCTCGAACTCGGCCCTGAAGAAGTCATGGCGTTCGTTGCCGAACCCGTTGTAGGCGCCACCCTTGGTGCCGTCGCCTCTGTCGCGGATTACTTTAAACGTGTGCGTGCGGTTTGCGACAAATATGGCGTACTACTGATCCTCGACGAAGTGATGTGCGGTATGGGTCGCACCGGCACTGTCTTCGCCTGCGAGCAAGACGACGTCATACCGGATATCGTCACGATAGCCAAAGGTTTGGGCGGGGGTTATCAGCCGATCGGCGCAGTGATGCTGTCCGATAAAATTTACGATAGCTTTGCCAACGGTTCTGGCCTGTTCCAGCACGGGCATACTTACATCGGTCACCCTGTTGCTGCGGCCACCGCTAACAAAGTGGTTGAAATCATTGCGCGCCCTGAGACACTCGCCAATGTAAACGCCATGGGCGCGAGATTACACAGCGGTTTGGAAGACATTCTCGGTGCATCCCCTTATGTCGGCGACATCCGGGGAAGAGGGCTGTTTCGCGGTATCGAGCTGGTGGCGGACCGGGACACTAAAACACCTTTCGATCCGAGCCGAAAAATTCACGCCAAGATTAAGCGACACGCCATGGCGCGTGGACTGATCAGCTATCCTATGGGCGGCACCATTGATGGCATTCACGGCGATCATATTTTGCTGGCACCGCCTTATATTATTTCCCCGGATGAAGTCGACCTAATCATTGAGCGTATTGCCGACGCCATCAGCGCCGCCATCACCGAGTGATGGCACGTCCCCTATCTGAATGGAGCTCACCGATGACGCTATCTCCCTGCCCGCCTATTGCTGATGCCGACTGGCCAAATGAAGTCGCTGAATTACGCGAAGACTTCGCCGGCGCACTTAATGTCTATCGCACCATGGCCCACCACCCGGCCTTGCTTAACGCCTGGGCACCTTTGCGTCAGCATGTTGTTAAGGAAAATGCCTTAGGGCCAGAATTAACCGAGGTGGTGATTCTACGCGCGGGCCTGCGCATGGGGTCACGTTACGAGTGGGCTCATCACGTTAGCCGGGCACTCGCACTAGGATTCTCCACTGCACGAATCGACGCCATTAGAACTCGCCCCGAAGGCGTTGATGGTCTTATCGTCAACGCTGTGGATGCGTTATTTGACCAGAAGATGCTGTCCCCCGAGCAAGAAGCAGAACTCGCAGATGCTATCGGACGCAAGGCCGTTATCGACCTAATTGCGATGGTGGGGTTTTATTCGGTATTGGGCTATCTGCTCAAGACTTACAACACACCGGTCGACGACAACATTCAACAAGAAGCGCAAAAAATGCCAGCGCTATTTTCATTAACTTAGTTGGCATTCCTGACTCAGGAATCAATTTCAGCCTTATTCAGGGCAAGCTGTTAATAAAAACGTCGCCTATTAGGCGGCGTTTTTCGCTATAAACAAATCACTGACATTGCGACCACTGATATTGCTATGCTTGCCAGCCTCTTGGGTAGGCAATATCGGAGCAAACGTTCGTGAAAACAGAATCCAGTACCTTAGCGTTTTCTGCCTTTATGGCGCTGCTGATTGGGTGTGCAGGTATCACTGCGACACTGGCATCTAACTCTCAGGCTATTTTGCTGGATGGGTTATTTAACCTTATCTACTTTAGCGTAGCGCTGGTCACCATCAAGGTTAGTAAGCTAGCCAGCCGACCCGATAGCGAGTCCTATCCATTTGGCTACAGCTACTTCGAGTCATTGGTAAATCTATGCAAAGGCTTATTGATATTAGGCGTTTCCATCTTTGCGTTGGTGGACGCCATCGCTGCGTTACTGACAGGTGGGCGGGAGATCTCAGCGGGGCTTGCGGTTATCTACGCACTGTTTGCCACCGCCGCTTGCTCGCTCACCGCTTGGGTAATGCACCGCAGTCAGCGCCACGTTAGTAGCCCGCTGGTGGCTGCAGACAAACTTAACTGGCTGGTGAACAGTGTTATCTCGGCTGCCGTGTTAGCAGCGTTCTGCTTGGTGATGCTATTTGAGCACCTAGACTGGCGGGAAATCGTCCCTTATGTCGATTCACTTCTGGTGATGGCCGTGGTGTTGCTATGCCTTGGCGTACCGGTGCGTATGGCCTCCCAGGCACTGCGAGAACTGCTCAATAAAACGCCCGACGAAACAATCGCCGAGCCTGTGCGTCAGGCGGTTGCTCGTGGGCTTGCGGATATCGACACCCAGGAAGTGCGGGTGCGCATGGTACGCCCTGGCCGCCTGCTATATATCATGGTTCATGTGGTGCTACCCAAAGCACTGCATGAGTCTACGCTTGCCCATCAAGATGCCCTACGCCAGCAAATTGATGAAGAAGTACGCCGTATTTATTCACCGGTCGTCTGTGATGTGGTCTTCACCGAAGATGATCGCTGGGCAGCGCCTTCCTGCGGGCAGTTAGTGAAGAAACACACTTAATCCCACCACATTAAAAAGCGGCCTGTGGGCCGCTTTGAATGCTAGTACTGCCGTTATAAACCGCTTAAAAACATAACCCTCTGTTAAACACCGATATCGCGGTAGTGGCGGGCAACTTTCTCGATGGCGATCAGATAAGCCGCCATGCGGTAGTCGTTAACTTTCGGGTTTTCATTACGGGTGCGAATAATCTCTTGCAGCGCCAAACGCATGGTGTCGTCCAAACCGGAACGGACTAGATCAAACTCATCGGCGCCGCGGGCTAGCTCATCAGCCAGATGATCTGGCACCTTATGGCCCGTTGATTCTTCAATCGCCCTAATAATGTGCTGACCACGTGCTTCATGAAAACGTTTATCGAGCCTGCCAAAGCGAACGTGATTCAGGTTACGAATCCACTCAAAGTAGGAAACCACTACGCCACCAGCGTTGCAGTACGCATCGGGGATAATCTCAATCCCCCGCTGTTGAAGAATTTTATCTGCTTCATAGGTAACCGGGCCATTGGCAGCTTCAGCAATAAGCGGCGCTTGGATATGGTGTGCATTCCCGGCATTGATAACGCCTTCTAATGCCGCTGGTATAAGAATATCGCAGGCACGCTCTAATGCTTTGCTGCCATCTTCTTGGTATTCAGCCGCCGGGTATCCCTTAACGCCACCGGTCTCAGCAATATACTCACGCACGGCCTTAACATCTAAACCATCGTCGTTAACCAAGGCGCCATCACGTTCGATGATCGCAGTAATCAAGCAGCCATCTTCGGTTTGCAGAAAATGGGCGGCGTGATAGCCCACATTGCCTAACCCCTGCACCACGACTCGTTTGCCAGCCAAGCCTCCCGACAGGCCACAACGCTTGATTTCTTCTGGATGACGGAAAAGTTCGCGCAACGCATACTGCACCCCGCGCCCGGTCGCTTCATTGCGCCCTCGCACGCCACCATGCTCGACCGGTTTCCCGGTTAACGCGCCCATGTAGTTGATGTCATTAGGAAACATCTGGCGGTAGGTATCTACCATCCAGCCCATTTCACGCGGCCCAGTGCCCATATCGGGGGCGGGCACGTTGGCGGCAGGGCTTAGATACCCTTTATTGATCAGCTCGCGCGCAAAACGCCGTGTAATGGCTTCCAGCTGTTTTTGAGTGTACTTGCTCGGATCAATGATCAGCCCACCCTTTGAACCACCGAACGGTACGTCGACAATCGCGCATTTATAAGTCATCAGCGCCGCTAGGGCCTCAACTTCGTCCTGGTCGACCATCATCGCAAAACGAATACCCCCCTTTGAGGGCAGTCGATGATCACTGTGGGTGGCTCGCCAACCAGTAAACATTTCAATCTTGCCATCGATATCAATCGGGAACGATACTTGCACCACGCTCTGGCACACCTTCAGAGCATTCCCAATGCCCTCTTCCAGCTCCATGATGTCGATAGCGTGATCCACCATGTGCTCGACGCTTTCACGAAAAGACATACCCTGTTGGGCGAACTTAGTATCACTCATAAGTGGCGCTCCATTGCTGCGTTGTTTTTATCAGTATTGTTATCGGAACTGTTTCGGGAATAACCACACCTGTTTTTGTGCTACAGGGTTTTAGCTGGTTTAAACTCCCTAACCCCACCGACTCTAACAAAGCCCCTACGCCAGCAACTTTCAACTATTGTTAAATAGTCTCAGCATATAAAACGCCACTAAATGTTTCGTCAGCTATTTGCTTAAAGAACCACGCAGCCAGCCTAATCCATTAGCACTTGGCGATACTCTCGTTGATTCTGGATAACTAACCAGAGTGTTGCGACAACTCCCCCCAGTAAGGCAACTCCAAATAGCGTTAATGCTGCGCGATGCCCTAGCCTGGATTTCTCATAGTACC
>NZ_JABUZF010000068.1:0-2012 GCF_014897885.1 Halomonas sp. 3D7M
CTCCGGAATAACCGGGGCGGTTCATTGTTGCCGACCTGGTTAATAAATTGATTAAAGCCTGCCTCTGCGGAGATAGTTGGGTAAAAATCTGCCTCACGCCGAGCAATTTGTGCGCGTGCTTCTTCACGCTGGGCATCGGCCACCATAATTTCCGGTACATTATGAAACTGATCAGAAACCGTCTTACATACTTGTAACAAGCCATCGGGAAGAGTATCCGTAACGCTAACCGGCCTTTGCGCCCCAATGAGCCTGCTTAAGTTATTACGACTGGTTGACAGCCGTGACTGATACTGCTCACGTGTTGCTCTAGCCGCTTCCACCCTTGACTGCGCCTGCACCTCATCAGACCGTGTGCTGGCGCCAAGCTCTGAGCGTCTTTCCGCTAACACCTGTATATCGGTGACATTGTTAATTTGATCATCTGCAATCGCCAACAAGGTTTTAAAGCGCTGAATATCAATTACCGCTTGAGCGACCTCGAGCGCTAGTTGATCAATTGCCAACAGGACTCTCGCCTGATCGCGCTCCACACCAAATAATTCGGCTTTTACCTCATTTTCAACTTTGCCAAAATCATAGAGCATCTGGGAGGCGGTAATATTGAACGCCTCTTCCGTTTGGCTACTGGATGTTCTGTACTGTGATGATAACCCCGCATCAACCTGAGGCAGATACCCAGAACGCGCCACCGCCACCTGCTCATTTTGCTGATATAAGCGCCCCAATGTTTCAGCAATAGAAGGGTACCAATTAACCGCTTGTTGCACCGCCGCTTGCATGGTTAGGCTTTGGGCATCTTGTGTCGGTTGATCAGTGACACCATCCAATGTCGATGGGCCACCCTTCTGTGCCCACGTTGTGCTAACCCCACCCCATGACAAAAAACTGACCGCCAATGCCCATACCATGTAGGGAGTCTTATTTTTTAGCTTGTCAGCACTGAGGTTTCTCATAGTTAGCTTCACTCCATTTTGCGATGATCACTTGGGCTGACATTACAGCTTTCCTTACAGCTTCTATTCCAGCATTCTGCCACCAATACCACTGAGGGTTGCTGCATTGATGGCAAAAAACTGCGTGCCAATATTGGGTCATCTTTACCTTAACCAAAAAACGCACCGGGCCCTTGGGCCCGGTGCTTTGGCAGTAATGCCAACGTTAAAGCCTTAATCAAGCCACATAGGTGTTCTGATCAAGCTCGTCGTTAAGCGGATTCTGCAGCTCGGAGAAGTCTCCCATAGGCACTTCTCCAGAGGTTTCAGAGCCACTTGCCACTTGCTCCTCTTCCACATAGTTGCTGTCAAATTCAGGCAACACCATCTCTCCATCGCCAGCTCCATCATCCATATCGCTTAGTCTAAACATCATCGAACTGACTTCGGCTGACTCACGACGGGCGGTGCGCCACCGCCCAAATCGCCTACCACAGCCGGATCAACATCACCCTCAACCTGGACTAACTTGTTACCGGCCACATCCTCCGCCACCGCGATAGTGTCGTACCCCGGTGTCATCAGATTGATCAATGCAGAGGTGCCATCGCCGTCATGATCAGCCCCCAGCCAGCCCACGACAAAGTCATCCCCCCTGTCGGCGCCACGTAGATGGAGTCCCAGTTGACATTATTGTTATTGGGTAGTCCGGCTCCATCACCTCCCGTAACAATCATTTACTGATCCGTTAGGAAATTACCTTGCTAATCGTAGATACGGTAATAAAGCGCCGCGTCGCCGGAGTTATAACCCGCACGAAAAATGTTTGCATTAGCCGTACTGTAAACTATAGCGAGGCTCTTCCCACTCCCCCCTGCATGCAAAGAATTAACAATCGGCTTAGCGTATTTAGGGAAGGTCTGAATAACTGCCGATATTCATCAACGCTTACTTGAGCCGACAAAAAATCGAAAATTCAGACACTCTTCTCCCTTTCTTTGTGTATTTTTGCTCCTTTCCCGCTCATTGAGCGGGAAAGGAGCGCAATCGCCTTATTCCCATAGGTATTTCTCACTG
>NZ_JABUZF010000070.1:0-1761 GCF_014897885.1 Halomonas sp. 3D7M
GTCAATTACCTCCGGCTGAAGCCGGAGGCTTGTAAAAGCAAGCCCGGTTGACCAGGGAAAGCGGTAGCCAACCCGCTACGTTGATAACAGGTCGCCAAGACTCACCGCCAAATGCTTCCTCAGTTTGGCGCTCTGAAAGGTCAGGATCATGCTGGCGCAGGGTAAAACGCCGAAGGTCTTGATCGCTGCCGATAGCCATATCGTTGGCAGGAGCCGGTTATCAACCTTCCCGAGGGGAGACGGGGCGAAAGCCCTGCGACACCAGGCCCGTAAGGGCATTGATTAGGAGGAAATCGCATGGCGGTTTTCGTACGGGATAAACACAAGCGGCCACTGATGCCGTGCAGCGAAAAGCGCGCCCGGTTGCTGTTGGCGCGTGGTCGTGCCGTGGTACATAAGCGCTATCCGTTCACGATCCGGCTGAAAGATCGGGTGGGTGGTGACACGCAACCGCTTCGCCTGGGCATCGACCCTGGCAGCAAAACGACCGGGCTGGCGTTGATGCGTGAAACGGACAGCACCGAATCAGACGGCCCGCAACGGCATGTATTGTGCTTATTTGACCTGGTGCATCGTGGCTATCAGATCAAGAAGTCACTGGAGCAGCGCCGTGGCTTTCGGCGGCGTCGCCGGTCAAAGAATCTGCGTTATCGCGCCCCGCGCTTCAACAATCGCACCAAGCCCAAAGGCTGGCTGGCCCCCAGCCTGCAACATCGAGTGGATACGGTCATGGCCTGGGTAGAACGACTCAGCAAGCTAGCCCCCGTCACGGCCATCAGCCAGGAGTTGGTGCGCTTTGATACCCAGAAGCTCGACAACCCGGAGATTAGCGGGGTCGAGTACCAGCAAGGTACTTTGCTGGGCTACGAGGTACGCGAGTACCTGCTGGCAAAATGGGGCCGTGAGTGTGCCTATTGTGGCACCGGCGACACACCGCTGGAGATTGAGCATGTGGTGCCGCGTTCACGCGGTGGTTCCAACCGGGTCAGCAACTTGACCCTTAGCTGCCACCCCTGCAATCAGGCTAAGGGTTCGCTGCCGTTGGCGGACTTTTTCTCCCGTGACAAGGGGCTGAGAAAACGCCTCAAGGCTAACGGCTTATCAGCGGACGCACGGCTGGAGCGGGTACAACGCCAGCTCAAGCAACCGCTGCGCGATGCCAGTGCGGTTAATGCCACGCGCTGGGCACTGTTTAATGCGCTTAAAACGACGGGACTGCCGGTGGCAGTCGCCAGCGGTGGTCGCACTAAATACAACCGTCAGCGACTCGGCATTCCTAAGACTCACGCCCTGGATGCGGCTTGTGTGGGCGCTTTCGGCAGGTTGCACGACTGGACAGCCCCGACGCTAACGATCAAATGCACCGGGCGCGGCAACTACCAGCGCACCCGCTTGACGAAATATGGTTTTCCGCGTGGCTATCTGATGCGCCAGAAGCAGGTGCGGGGCTTTCAAACCGGCGACATAGTGAAAGCCGTGGTGCCTAGCGGCAAAAAGGCCGGTACCTATACGGGCCGCGTCGCGGTGCGCAAAACCGGCAGTTTCAATATCCAGACCGACCAGGGTGCCGTGCAGGGCATTTCGCACAAACACTGCACCGTGATACAACGCGGTGATGGCTACGGCTATCACCTCACCCCGACTATTCACCAACTAAAAGGAGGAGCGGGACAGGCGGTGGCGTAACCGAGTCGCTCTGCGAGCGACGCGCTATCCCTCCCGGCACTAGAAGTACCGGGTATCCCGCGCAAAATCTGATGA
>NZ_JABUZF010000071.1:0-2327 GCF_014897885.1 Halomonas sp. 3D7M
GTCGCGGAATGGACGCTTACGTTGTGGCTGCTTTTTGTTATGCCATCGACAGAGGTGACCAAAAGCAACGGGAGTTTCAAAACATACTCAAAGCAATTGGTTTTAATGTAAAACTGAAACCTTTTATCCAACGTTCAGATGGCTCTGCAAAAGGCGACTGGGATGTTGGCATTGCTCTCGATGCAATGGAGTACGCTGAACAAGCAGATATTATTGTATTAGTCTCCGGCGATGGAGACTTTGATCTTTTAGTCAACAAAATACGTGTTAAGTACGGTAAAAAAGTTGAGGTTTATGGTGTTCCCCAACTTACGGCAGCCTCATTAATAAATGAAGCTAGTGAGTTTATAGCGATAGACCGTTCGCTCTTGCTACGTTAGGTTGCTAATAGCGTCGCTTAACTGCAGAGGTTATTCGCCTGGCAACTGATCGACCCGCGTGAGGGTAAGCCGCCGCCCCTCATGCGGAGAGAAGTGAAACTGGCCTTCTACCTCCACACTTTCATCTAAATAGGGCGCTATTTCCTGGTGGGGAAATATCTCAACCCGATTAAGTTGTTCGTCTTCGATCCAATAATGAAGGGGATCATTGAAATGCCTCACGACGCCCTGGGTAACGATGTGCCTGTCATCAAAGGCTGCTGGATTGTTCACCAGCATGGGCAATGGTACCGTTACAGTTAGTTGCCCGCGACATCCGCTGATGAGAGTTACCATCGCTAGCATGATGGCCGTAAGGCTAATACGTTGCTGGAGTGACTGCATTGCGGTACTCCCCTTCATTATGGCTTGTTTTTATCTCTGTTGGGCGTTGCTAGTATTTCGTCGATATTAAAGGAATAAGCGTAAGTTTTGCAGCTAGGTGCTGCGGCCTAGTGCAGATTATTCGTTAAGACGGTGCTGCAGTGAGTCCAACTCCTCGGTGTGCTCTTCAAGCTCACGCACTGCTTCTGCTAATTTTTCACGCCGTTTCTGAATATCATCTTCGTCGCCCTCACTAAGCGCCTCCTCAAGCGCTAACTCGCGCTCACGCACTTCTTCCTGGCTCTCTCTAACCTCTTCGGCAGCCTCAGCAAGGATTTGCTCATTCGTGCAATGCTCTTCGATGGAGTGCAACGCACGCTGTAATCCTCGAACACGATGTTGATTATCGTGTGCTTGGGCGTGCTCCAGCTGTTGACGTAAGACGGTCATTTTGTCTTCGCACAACCTGTCTGCTGCGTGCGCTGCTGGCAAAGATAAAACCCCAGCGGTTACCGCTAAACTTAAACAACCCAGCCATTTTCTGTTCATTATTCGCTCCTAGCACTCTACGAGCCTTATAAGGTAAACATAGAGAAGCATTACAGCTTTATAAAACTATAGGTCAAATAGCCAGGCTGCCAATCTTCGCCGCCCGTGGAGCACCCCAGACGAGCGGCGGATGAACATATTAAGCGCGCTCTTCTACGATCCAGCTAACCACTTCTTCGTTGCCAAATTTAGCTTTCCACTCTTTAATGACGTTGTGGTTGCCACCACGCGTTTCAACGACTTCCCCTGTGTGAGGATTCTTAAACACCTTTAAAGGACGCTTCTTGCGACCATCGGTACTACTGGTCTTGGTGACTTTAACGGATGAAGACAGATATGATGGGTCAAGCATTTCGCATACATCGCGAGCTAGCTTGCCATGCTCTGTCATTAGCGTCTGTAATTTTTCCTTAAACTCCAGCTCTTTCTTCAGCTCGCTATTACTTTCAAGCGCTTGCAGCTCTTCCTGCAGCTGCTTTAACATCTGCTCTTTCTTGATGTAGTCGCTCAGTACTGATGCCATGTTTTTATCTCCATAATTTGCTAATTGCTTTGCCATATACTGACTGCACAGTAAAACATGTTAAGAGCGCTACTTCAGTATGGCAGGGGGGCTCATGAACAAGCGCGGCCATTTAGCGATTATATACCGCGTAATTTCGTAATGTGGGCGTTCTCAATAAATTTTAAATATTATTTACATTCAGCAACGAGTGGCTATGCATTGACGATGCCTAACAGTATCATAATGCCAGGAACCCACCCCGTAAAAACCGCACAGAAGAGTGTGTAAATCGCCACTGAGCGCTGTATTTTTTTTGCCAACGCTAACAGGCAAAAAAAACTGAACCACAAAGCAGACCATGCAAACCAGCTAAGCGTATTCCACAGCTCGAAGTTGAGTCCTATATCGGTGATAGAGCTCGCTCCAACAAACGCTGCTGTAATACTAACAAAGAAACAGAACCATCCAAGTCCGATTCCATCCGCCTTTAAAAACTGGTTAGCCCCAGTAAGCGTTCATTCCAAGGCGTT
>NZ_JABUZF010000082.1:0-8604 GCF_014897885.1 Halomonas sp. 3D7M
TGCGCGCCATGCCTGGCGCACCATAAAAAAGCCCGAGCATGGCAATATGCTCGGGCAAATGACTTACCCACACGACCCGATATCAGTGAGGCAAGTAACGAGAGTGCTCGTGTCGATTTACATCGTATTCGTTAGTGGTGAAAACGCTCAGCGGCCTGACGGGCCAGCTCGCGAATACCGTCCCAATCCTCTGCTTCAACCATGGCTTTCGGTGTTAGCCAAGAACCGCCTACACACATAACATTGGGTAGTGACAGGTAGGTTTCAGCGTTATCAACCGTGATACCGCCGGTTGGGCAAAAGCGTGCTTCGGGAATCGGCGCACCAAAGGCTTTAATGGCTTTGGCACCACCGCTGGACTCAGCCGGGAAAAACTTGAAGCGGCGATAGCCGTACTGCCAGCCTGTCATCAATTCAGAGATCGTTGATACGCCGGGCAACATTGGCACCGGGCTCTCTACGCCATAGCGATAAAGTGCTTCTGTCGCGCCAGGGGTCACCACAAAATCTGCGCCCACCTGTTCAGCTTGGCGGTATTGCGCGGGCGTTAACACGGTACCTACACCGATGCTGGCTCCCGGCAGCGCTTCTTTCATGCGTTTAATTGCTTCCAGCGCGCAGTCGGTACGCAAGGTAATTTCCAACACGCTTAAGCCACCTTCAACCAAGGCGCGACCTAGCGGTACCGCATCTTCAAGACGCTCAACGGTAATCACCGGAATGACCTCGGCCTTTAAGCAGATGCTGTCAAGCTCGGCAGTGCGCGTTGAGGGTAGCTGTTTATCGATTGTCATCAGTGAGTCTCCAAGCAGGTGTTACTGGCAAACGTTTATTGGCGAAAGCCCAGGCGTTACGGCGCCCAGTAGATCGCTAACGGGCAAGATAAAAACGCGCGAATAGGTAGCTTACGGACATCATCACCATTCATGGCGTTTGCCAATACGCTGCGCTTATCATCGCCAGTAATATGTAAAATATGTCGATGCGCCTGATGCAGGCGATCTGCCGAGAAGGTAATACGCGGCTGCGGCTGACTAGGCGTGCGTACAGCGACAAGCGGCTCATCGGTAGAGAGCGCTAAACCTAGTTCTAGACTGTCAGGGAACAGCGACGCCGTATGGCCATCGCCGCCCATTCCCAAGATCACAACGCTGGCGGGCCAAGGCAGAGATGCCGTGCGTTTGGCAACCTCATCAACCCCTTCTTCCGGCGTCGAGGCATCCGAGGTTAGCGGTACGAAGTTGGCGTTCGCAGCCGCTCCTTGAAGCAGGTTTTCGCGCACCAGCTTGGCATTGCTATCGCTACTTTCCTCATCCACCCAGCGCTCGTCGGCCAACGTGATATCAATGCGCTCCCAAGGCAGCGGTTTGGCTGCCAGAGCTTTAAAAAATGGCACCGGCGTAGAGCCACCCGAGACGACTAGTAGCGCGCGCTCTTGGCGGCTCAAGTCTTCGGCCAATGCCTGGAAGACCGCTTCTGCCAGCTGTTGTGCTAGCGCTTGACGTGCTTCGCTCATATTAATAGTCCTCGTACCAACTGCGGCCATCTTGGGTAATCATGGCGATGGAGGCGACTGGCCCCCAAGAGCCTGCCGGATAACGGCGCGGCGGGGTTTCGCGGGCTTTCCAACCGTCGATGAGTTGGTCGCACCAACGCCAAGCGTGCTCAACTTCGTCTCGGCGCACGAACAGATACTGTTGGCCTTTCATGACTTCCAGTAGCAAGCGCTCATAGGCATCTGGGATACGTGATTTGGGGAACGCGCTGTTAAAGTCCAGGTGCAACGGACCAGGACGCAGACGCATGCCTTTATGCAAACCGCTGTCTTTGGTGAGCACTTGAAGCGCGATCCCTTCATCCGGCTGCAGGCGAATGATCAGCTTGTTAGACGCAATCCCCCGCTGATCAGGATCAAAAATGTAGTGCGGCTGCTGGCGGAAGTGGATCACGATTTGGGACAGTTTTTCAGGCATGCGCTTACCGGTACGCAGGTAGAACGGCACACCCGCCCAGCGCCAATTTGAAACCTCTGTTTTCATTGCCACAAAGGTTTCGGTCTGGCTCTGGGTATTCGCCCCTTCTTCTTCCAGGTAGCCGGGTACCGGCTGACCATCATTGGTGCCCGCGGTATATTGCCCACGTACTACATCACGCCCCAGCGCTTCACCGGTAAACGGCTTTAGGGCTTTAAGCACTTTTACTTTCTCATCACGAATCGCGTCGGCATCCAGGTTGGAAGGCGGGTCCATGGCAATCAAGCATAGCAATTGGAGCAAGTGGTTTTGCACCATATCGCGAAGCTGCCCGGCATCATCGAAGTAGCCCCAGCGTCCTTCAATGCCGACTTTTTCTGCAACGGTAATTTCTACATGGGAAATATGGTTCTGATTCCATTGCGTCCCGAATAACGGGTTAGCAAAGCGCAGCGCAATCAGGTTCTGTACCGTTTCTTTACCTAAATAGTGGTCAATACGGTAAATGCGCGACTCAGGAAAAACAGCCCCAATAGCGTCGTTAACTTCTTCTGATGACACTAGATCGTAGCCGATGGGCTTCTCAACGATAACCCGCGTTTGCTCATCCAGGCTGCCACTCGCCTCAAGGTTGCGGCAAATATCGCCGTAGATCATGGCGCCAACGGATAAATAAACCACCATGGGGCGATCAGAGCCTTCGCGCCATTCACGTATTTGCTCGAAACCCTCAGCTTTTTTGAAATCCAGCTGGCAATAGTCAAGCCGATTTAGAAAACGCTCGAGACTCTCTTTATCCTGCTCATCTTTTTTCAGCCGCTTTTGCAGCGCGCCGCTTACCAATTGACGGAATGCAGCGGTGTCATGCGCTTGACGTGCCAGCCCCATAATCCGTGTGCTTTCGGGCATTAAGCCCTCACGGTCAAGGTGATAAAGCGCAGGAAACAGCTTGCGCATTGCAAGATCGCCCAGCGCCCCAAACAGCGCTAAATCAATAGCGTGCTTCTGATCGCCCAGCGGGGATTGTGACTGGCTCATCTCAGCTCCTATTTATAATTAGATGATCTAATGTAGTTAGATTACCTAAAATCTATCTGATATCGGGCATTATACGCAACATTACATGTAATTTTACTACAAAAAAATAGTATTGCCTCCCCATTTACGTCTTTTAACGTTATTTACCTCTCTCTTTGAGCAGTGCCATCTCTGATCAGCACCGATGCAGACACCCAACGTTATACCGCTTTATTGTTACCTTTTATTCCACTCTACGCCCCTTGGATACGCCATCGCTACGCCCCCTGAGGATGAGGTGACGTTGAGCGTAATTGGCGACGCTGGCACTGACTAAAGCGCTGCTCATCAATATGCTCGCAGCACTCTACGACAACAACAGTGAGGTATTTACATTATGGCTACGTCTCGCCCCATCATGATGCCGCTTCTAACCGCGACGCTGGCTGCCAGTGTCGCCCTTCCCGCCGTTGCGTTTGAGGACGATCGCCTGACTATCTGGATGGGTGATAATAAAGGTCAAGAAGGCATTCGTGAGGTTGCCGAGCAGTTTCGTGAAGAAACAGGCATCGAGGTTGAGGTGGTATTTCCCGATAACCTTACCGACCGCTTTCAGCAGGCGGCGGGAAGTGGCCAAGGGCCAGACATCGTCATCTGGGCTCACGACCGCATGGGTGAGTGGGCACAAAGTGGTTTATTGAAACAAGTCGCCCCAAGTGACAGCTTCCGTGAAGCGTTTTACGACTTCACCTGGGAAGCTGCGCTGTGGAATGGTGAAACCTACGGCTACCCGATATCGGTAGAGTCACTGGGCCTCATTTATAACAAAGCCCTGGTAGAAACACCGCCAGAAAGTTTTGCCGAGCTGATGAAGCTTGACGAAACGCTCTCTCAAGACGGCAAAAAGGCCATCTTATTTGATTACAGCGAGCCGTATTACGGTTGGACCTTACTAGCGGCCAACGGCGGCTACCCTTTCAAGCAGACTGACAGCGGCTATGACGTCAGCGATATAGGCGTTAACAACGAAGGTGCCCTACAAGGGGCAGAACTGTTGGTTGAGCTAATTGAAAGTGATGTATTACCCCGAGGCACTGATTACAACTTGATGGATACCCGCTTTAACCAGGGCGAAGTGGCTACCATGATTAGCGGCCCATGGGCCTGGCCGAACCTTGAGCGTAGCGGAATTGACTACGGCGTCGCGCTACTGCCGAAAGTGGGTGATGAACGTGCTAAACCCATGTTTGGCGTGATGACGGCAATGATTAACTCCGCCACACCCAATGATTTTCTCGCCGTGGAGTTTTTAGAAAACTACCTGCTTAGCGAAGAGGGCATGCACACATTCAACAGCGACGGGTCACTGGGAGCGGTCGCCCATATCGATTATCAGGCTGAACTTGCTGATAACCCTAACATTGCCGCGACGCTTGAAAATGCTGAAGTCGGTATGCCCATGCCAAATATTCCTGAAATGGGTGCTTTCTGGGCAGCCATGGAGCCCGCCCTTCAAAACATCGGCAGTGGACGTCAATCGCCCCAAGAAGCGCTGGATGCCGCTGCGCGGCGTATGCGCCAGTAAGCTTTTTCTGCCCTTCTGCCCGGTAGCCAAAATGCCACCGGGCAGCTTTCAGGATGTCACTATGTATACCACTAACGCCTCTCGTGGCCTTCCCCGTCACCGTTCTCGCCATCTCACCGAACGCTACACCCGCTGGGCACTTCGCTGCGTCATTGCCACCTTGGTAATCGCGCTGTTATGGCTGGTAGTCGCCTTCCACCTTAACGGCCAGTGGATGTTTGCGCTGCTCTTTCTAGTGCTGGGCGCCTCGCTAGGCGTGGTGTTTACCAAACGTACGTTAATGAGCCACCGGTATATTTTTCCTGCCGTAGCGGGGCTCGGCGTATTTGTTATTTTCCCGCTGCTTTACACCATCGGCATTAGCTTTAGTAATTACAGCTCAAGCAACCTGCTATCGGAAGAGCGCGTGCGCGGCCAGCTGATGAGCCAAACCTATCAACAGGAAGGCAACGCGTTTGAGTTAACGCTTTACCAAGAAGGTGAGCTTGTCCGCTTATACCTGGAAAACAGTGAGGCAGACACGACCCAGCGTTTCGTTTCTTCACCGCTCAACTTCGCCAACCATGAACCCCGCCAAATAGGCATTCAGGCAGTAGACGCTTCGCCTGCCCAAGAGCCACTGGGAATGCGCGCTATTATCCAGGCACGTGATTCTCTGCAAGGGCTTAGGCTGCTGACACCGGATGGCGCGGAGCTGCGTATGGCAGGGTTACGCCAGTTTGCCCCTATGGTAGATCGCTATGAAGCTCGTGAAGACGGCTCGCTTTATGATCGCCGCGATGACCGCGTTCTTACCCCCGACCCCGCTAGCGGATTTTTTGTCGCTGATAACGGCGAAAGAATCACGCCGGGATGGCCAGTCAATGTAGGGTTTACCAACTATACGAAGATATTCACCGATCCCGATATTCGCGGTCCCTTCATGCAGATCTTTGTGTGGACCTTTGTGTTTGCCGCACTGACGGTGGTCTTCACCCTGGCCGTTGGCTTTGTGCTGGCGTCACTATTGCAGTGGGACCAACTCAAGGGCAAAGCCGTTTATCGCACGCTGTTAATTCTGCCCTACGCCGTGCCCGCCTTTATCTCCATCCTGATTTTTAAAGGCATGTTTAACCAACACTTCGGTGAAGTAAACATGATTCTGGACACGCTGTTTGGTGTTCGCCCAGAGTGGTTTACCGACCCGTGGTTAGCGCGTTCCATGCTGCTGATTGTTAATACGTGGTTGGGCTACCCCTATATGTTGCTGCTATGCATGGGGCTAATCCAAGCCATCCCCCAAGATCTCTACGAAGCCTCGGCGGTAGATGGCGGAGGCCCTATTACCAACCTGTTCAAGATTACCCTGCCGCTGATCATTAAACCGCTAACACCACTATTGATTGCCGCCTTTGCATTTAACTTCAATAACTTTGTGCTAATTGCGCTATTAACGGGCGGCAACCCCGACATTTTGGGCGCCAGCACCCCAGCAGGCACCACCGATCTATTGGTCAGCTACACCTACCGCATTGCCTTCCAGGATGCTGGACAGAACTTTGGGCTGGCAGCCGCCATCGCAACGCTCATTTTCCTCTTGGTCGCGGGTATGTCGTTGCTTAATTTGCGCCTTTCCAAGGTTAAGGTTTAGGAGGTTACTCATGGCCATGGTTCAACCGCGTTCTGTGGGCGCGCGCCGCTTGGGCGCTCACCTTGCACTGATCTGCTTTGTTTCGCTGATTGTCTTCCCGCTACTGTTGGTGATTTCAATCTCATTTCGCGAGGGTAACTTTGCCTCTGGCAGCTTAATTCCCAATAATTTCTCGTTGGAACACTGGTCACTAGCACTGGGAATTCCCTGGGAACGCCCAGATGGCAGTATTGTACAGCCACCCTTCCCTGTGCTGCTGTGGCTTTGGAACTCAATAAAAGTGGCAGTAGTTTCTTCGGTGCTGATTCTAATGTTAGCGACGACGAGCGCTTACGCCTTCGCACGCATGCGCTTTAAAGGCAAAGAACCGCTTTTGAAAGGTATGCTGATTTTCCAGATGTTCCCAGCCGTACTGTCGCTTGTGGCGCTCTACGCCCTGTTTGATCGACTGGGGCAGTTTGTTGGCTGGTTAGGCATCAACACCCACGGCGCGTTGATCGTGGCATCACTGGGCGCAGTCGCGCTGCATATCTGGACCATTAAAGGCTACTTTGAGTCGATTGATGGCTCGTTGGAAGAAGCGGCTATGGTCGATGGTGCCAGCACTTGGCAAGCGTTCCGCTACATTCTGCTGCCGCTGTCGATTCCCATTTTGATGGTGGTTTTCATTCTGGCTTTTGTGATGAGCATCATGGAGTACCCCATGGCCTCAGTTCTGCTGGTAGATGAGCACAAGCTCACCCTGGCGGTAGGTGCTCAACAATACCTTGCCGATCACAACCAGCGCTGGGGTAACTTTGCCGCCGCTGCAGTGCTTTCCGGCCTGCCCATTACCGTCGCGTTCTTGATCTGTCAGCGCTGGATTATTGGCGGATTAACCGCTGGGGGCGTCAAAGGCTAACTTCCTGGATTTAACTACTCAGTACACCACTCCCGCTTCCTCGCTTGAGCAACTTGCTCGTCACCGGCTCTATTGATGGGGCCGGTTTTTTAAAAGCTGGCTAAATCTCCACCGCGCGGCCGATAAACTCAATCGGGCCCGTTGGTAAACCGGTGGGCGAACCAGTGTCCTCTTCTAGCGTGAGTTCAAACAGCTGGTTATTCTCAAGCGGCGGTAACTGGTCTAAACGCAGGCGCAACGGTTGTCCTGGCTCTACTAGGCCAAGTGAAACCGGCGCTTGCCAATCATCCGCCTTGGTCCAGAACTCCAGTGCTTTGCCTTCGGGCACTTCAAAAGCGCCTAACGGAATCAGTTGAATTTCCTGGCGGTTGGCGGCCTGTACGACCCACCCGGCTGATTGAGTTTGCGGCGCTAACAGCACCACCATATATTCCGGCGTTGTTGGTGCAGTAGAGACATTGGTCAATATCACGCCCATGGTCACCGCGGCAGCCAAACCAAGGCCGGTAGCGGCGCGCCAAAATGGTAAGCTGTGCACCAAACGGCGTGGCGTTGGTGCCGCCCTAGGAACACCTGCTGATCTTTTCGATGCGGCGTGCATGCTGCGCTCTATACGCGGCCATAAATAATCTGATGGGGTAACAGGATCAACGATCGCGGTGTAGGGGAAAAACTGCTCTTCCCAGTCAGCCACGATGGTCTGTAATTTTGAGTCGTTGGCTAAACGTGCCTCAAAGGCTTCTCGCTCAGCGATGGGTAACGAACCCAATACGTACTCCCCTGCAAGTGCATAAAGGTCATCATTTTCGTTTGAACGCATCATGACATACACTCCCGCAGGCGAAGCAAACTTCGCTTAATCCAGGCTTTAACAGTGCCTAGCGGCGCGCCAGTGTGTGCAGAAATCTCGGCATGACTTAACCCATCCACGTAGGCATGTAGCACACAGTTGCGGCGCTCGGTTTCCAATTGCTGCAAGCACTCATCCATCTGTTGGCCAGTCTGCCAGTCAAAGGCTTCCGCCGTTGTCGATAATGACTGTTGATAGGTATCATCATCGGCTAGCTCGCCTGGGTCGTTGATATCCACCCTGATTTCTCGGTCGCGCTGGCGAATAGCGTTTAATGCTAAGTGGCGGGCAATACTGAATATCCAGGTACGCGCAGAGCCCCGTTCGGGGTCGAAACTATCGGCTCGCTGCCAGATGTTCAGGCAAGCATCGTGGACAATGTCCTCAGCCATGCCGCGGTCTTTCACAATGCGCATGACAACGCCAAGCAGTCTGGCACCCTCTTGACGATAAAGCTGATGTAGCGCCGCTTGCTCACCACGCGCGCAGCGGGCAAGTGCATCAGCATAATCGAAGTCGTTAGCTATCGTAGACACGCCTATATCAGACACTTGCTAGCTCCCTGGTGACGCGCCGATACAGTCGCCACTACTGTTATCGCCGCTCTTTTGGCTAGCATAGCGGCTAGAGACTCGCGAGACGAGCCTC
>NZ_JABUZF010000082.1:8620-14603 GCF_014897885.1 Halomonas sp. 3D7M
GAGCCTCTAGCCTTACTTAGATGTGTTTCTTGAGAAAAACATTGCTTAGCAAAAGTGTTACTTACCACTAAGCAATAAAAGGACTTAGTTAGCTGTCCAGAAAATATAATCTGCTTGATAGGTGACGACTGCAGTGGCACCGTCATGGCCATCATCGCAAGCCACATCGGGTGCGACACCACCTTGAGTGTTCAGGCGTTGAATGTAGCTAACGCCAGTCATTGCGCCCTCACCTTCCGCAGGATTGGCTTCAACGAGCTGCAACGGGATATTGCCATCACCATTCGCGGCAGTTGCCAACTGAGTGCCGGTAACTTTGGAGCCATCCAACGCTTCCCAAGTAGCAGGCGGGCCATAGTAGCTGCCAACTTGAGCACCATTACTGTCGTTCAGCGCAGCGTGGGGGCCTTTGAATACCCAGCCCATAGTACCGTCACCTTTAGCTTCGCACATGTAGGTAATCGCACCCACACCCACTGTTTCCAGAGCGACGGTATTGCCATCGGGCACTTGAACGTCGGCAGGCGTCATATCGGCCAGCGCAACGTGACTGAAGGATGCAATCAAGGTAGCGGCGAGTGCTGCACGCGTAAGAGGTTGGATAGTCATTTCAGTCTCCTTGGGTTTTGTATCAACCACTACAAAGTGTGGCTGTATAGGGGATACACACGAGGAGACGTTTTGGATGCACTCTTTATAGAAAATAATTAAGAAAAAAGCGCCTAAAAAATTTGAGGCGCTTTTTATGTATATAAATCAGCTGATTAATTATTGGCTAACACCATCTACTGCAACCTGCCGGGGGCAGGCATTGCCACTGTGATCAAACAGGTGGCAATGCTGGCCTGCAAGCCCCAAACGCACCGTTTGTCCCTCTTGCAGGTGGGTCAAACCATCTAAACGCTGGGTGAGCGGAACGCTAATACCTGCTACCTGCCAATGCGCCAGCGTTTCGTAACCCAGCTTTTCCGCCACCATTAAGGTCGCATTCAGTGTGGCTTCTGCCTGTTCGGCTGCGACAAAATCTTCTGCCCGCAGCCCAAGCGTTGCGCTATCCCCTGACTGAAGGTGCTTGCCATTGACCGCCACTGTCAGCGTATCACCGCTATGCAGACGCACGACTGTTTGACGCTCGCCTGGATCTACCACCGTGACGGGAAAGGTATTAATCCGCGGCGAGCCGATAAACTCGGCCACTTCAAGGGTCTTAGGGAAGTGATAGAGCGACAGCGGCGCGCCGACCTGGGCGATACGGCCACGGGAAAGCAGCACAATACGGTCAGCCAGCGTCATCGCTTCCACTTGATCGTGGGTCACGTAGATCATGGTGGCATTCAGGCGCTTATGCAGCGCCGCAATTTGCACCCGCATATCCACCCGCAGCGCGGCATCCAGGTTAGAAAGCGGCTCATCGAACAAAAAAACCGCGGGCTCTTTTACCAAGGTACGGCCAATCGCTACCCGCTGACGCTGGCCACCTGAAAGATCTTTAGGTTTGCGTTCCAGCAGTTCAGTCAAGTGCAACATGTCAGCGGCATGCTGAACGCGACGGCGAATCTCGGCTTTATCAGTGCGCGCCAGCTTTAAGCCAAAGGCCATGTTTTCCGCCACACTCATGTGCGGGTAAAGCGCATAGGATTGGAACACCATGCCGATATCCCGCTCCTGGGGCGGAATCTCATTGATCCGCTGACCATCAAGCTGCATATCACCTTCGGTGATATCTTCCAGGCCTGCGATCATACGTAGCAAGGTGGATTTTCCGCAGCCAGAGGGGCCTACGAAGACCACAAACTCGCCATCTTCTATCGTAAGATCGATATCCCGAGAGATTTCCACACCGTCAAAGGATTTACCAATACCGCTAAGCGTTAAACGTCCCATGGTGCATCCTCCTCGGACTGTGGGCAGCAGGCAATCGCCACGCCGTAAGGTGGTAGCCGTAGTTGCCCACCCTGCCACTCGCCGTTTAGCCAAGCAGGCGAACCCTTCAGTGATTCAGCGCTTTTAGGCGCCACGCGAGTGACGGTTTGGTCGCTAAAATTCAGCGCAATCAGCAGACGTGAGTGTTGATAGGTACGCTCTAAACAGAGCACCTCATCATGCACGGCGTGATAGCGCACTTCGCCTTTTACTAGCGCTGGCAAGGTGCGGCGAAACGCTAAAAACTCACGGTAGGCATTGAGCAACGAACTGGCATCGTTATCTTGCTGATCAACGGCGAGACTGGCGTGCGAATCGGGCACTGGCAGCCAGGGCGTGACATCGCTAAAGCCAGCGTGTCGCGCGTCAGCTTGCCAAGGGTGTGGCGTTCGGCAACCATCGCGACCTTTATAGGCAGGCCAAAAGGTGATGCCCGCCGGGTCAACCAACTGCTCAAACGTCAGTTCGGCTTCTGGCAAGCCAAGTTCTTCACCTTGGTAAAGGCACACACTGCCCCGCTGGGTAAGCAAAAACACCATATAAAGTCGCAGCTTATCCAGTTGTCCTTCAGCCTGCCAGCGGGTAGCAAGGCGGGTGACATCGTGATTTCCTAGTGCCCAACAGGGCCAGCCGTCGCCAATCCGCGCCTCCATTTCGGTGAGCGTTTTATGCAAATAACCAGGGTCGGCTTTGTCGGTCAGCAGGTTAAAGGAGTAGCACATGTGCAGGCGATTGCCGCCTTGGGAGTATTCCGCCATCACGCCCAGGGCGTCATCGTCACCAACTTCTCCGACACTCGTCGAGCCAGGATACTCATCGAGCAGGCCGCGCAGGCGCTCTAAAAACACCACGTTTTCCGGCTGGGTTTTATCGTGCTGATGCAGCTGGTAGCCATAAGGGTTGTCCGGGCGAACACCTAAAAAGCTTTCGGTTACTGCTGCGCGCGGAGGATTATCCTTGAGCTCGCCGTGGGTGCAGAAGTTCACTGCATCCAGACGGAATCCGTCGACGCCCCGCTCCAGCCAAAAGCGCGCTTCTTCCAATATGGCATCCACCACGGCGGGAGTGCGGAAATTGAGATCCGGCTGACTGGCCAGGAAGTTATGCAGATAGTACTGGCAACGGCGCGTATCCCACTGCCAGGCGCTACCACCAAACACCGACTGCCAGTTGGTCGGTGGCGCACCATCAGGTTTGGGGTCGGCCCAGACATACCAGTCTGCTTTCGGGTTATCACGACTTTTGCGGCTCTCTTCAAACCAGGCGTGTTGGTCAGAAGTGTGCGACATCACCTGGTCAATCGTCACCTTCAGCCCTCTGGCATGGGCAGCTTCAACCAGGCGATCAAAATCTTCCAGGGTGCCAAACATCGGGTCAACACCACGGTAATCGCTAATATCGTAGCCGAAGTCTTTCATGGGCGAGGTGAAAAACGGCGACAGCCAAATGGCATCGACGTTTAGCGAGGCAATATAATCCAGCTTATCGATCAGCCCTTTTAAGTCACCAATCCCATCGCGCTGGCCGCCCTTGCCGTCGCTATCCATAAAGCTGCGCGGGTAAATTTGGTAAATCACTGCGCCGCGCCACCAGTCAGCGCCTTGGCTGCCAACGTAGTGGGAAGTAGAAGATGCCTGCATCATTATATTGTCCTTATCATTTCCTGTTGATTGGCATGATGCAGCGTTGATCAAAAGATAAAATCCTCCCCTAGAGGTAGCAGTGGGCGTAGGTATTAGGAGTAGGTGTTAGGAGTAGCCGCCACCGCCGCCCATAAGCACTGTTTACTCGCCTCTTATTCTCCTTGAATATGCGCCAATAATTGCCCCGCCAGCGCAATGGCTTCATCCCGCCGCCGAATATTCTGTTTTTGATAAAGGCTGCGGATATGCGTTTTGATGGTGGTGGGCGCCACCGATAGCTGTTCGGCGATCTGCTCATTAGAGAGCCCAGCATGAATCAGCCCCAAGATTTGCCACTCTCGACGCGTCAGTGGCGACGTACGGATAAGTTCAGGCACATCGGGCCGTGCCACGATGTTGGCAATGACTGTCTCGTCCAGCATCAAGCGGCGAGCGCTGCCAAAATCTTTTTGGCGGCCAGCTAAGGTCAACAACCGCTCCGCGCGAGCCTGTTCAAGGGGGGCTAAGCTGTTACTTGCTAATAACGTCGACAGCAGCTCCCCAAGTGGTTTGCCTATCCGTAAAAAGCTGCCTACCAATGCGGTGCGGGAAGCTAAACTGAGTGCCTGCTGTATATGGTTACTTGCCTGAGTGGTTTTCCCCTGATGCCAAGCCACCGCCGCTAAGCACAGCTGGTTGCGATTCGCGTCAGTCACTAATCCTAGCCGCTGGGTATGGTCTTCAAGGGCATCCAGTAGTTCGCGGGCCTCTTCATAGCGCCCCAATAGTGTTAATGCACGGGCATGATTACGTACGTTGCACTGGGAAAAGTGATTGGTGGCATGCTCGGTAAGTGGTTCTGGCGCTTCTTGGCGCCAACGCTCGACCGCATCCATATCGTGTGTCGATTGCCACCACGCCAACAGCGTTGCATGGGCATTGGCTACCCAATCAATGTGGTAATCCCCTTCTGAGAGAATTTTACGCAGCCTACGAATGTGGTCGGCACATTGCGCTTGGTCTCCCCGGCTCTGGGCGACTTTAGCGAGCTGAATATGGCACTGCAGCGTCCAGCGCTCACCTTGATTGTCTAACACCGCAATACCTTTCAACGCTGCCTGCTCGGCTTCGTCTAAGCGATGCCACTCCCAAAGCACCTGGCTGCGAATGCGGTACAAAAACTCCGCGACCGGTAAATGTTCAAGTTCGGCGCGCTCTAGATGCGCAAAGGCACGCTCTTGAATATCGTAGGCGGCCTGCAAGCGTCCCTGAGCCACCAGGGTTTCAGACTGATGACAGTATGACCACAGCAGCAGCTGATGATCGTTGCGCTGACGAGCTTGGCGCTCTACTTCTCTAACGCGCTGAAGCGACTCTTCCAGATAGCCCAGAACAAAGCGTGCTTCACTAAGAATAGCGGTGGCGGTTAGCGGTGTTGACGCCAGATAGCGAGCAGGCTCCGCGAGCGCTTGCTCAGCCAGCGGCGCTGCACGCTCAGCATCACCATGGTTAATCGCCAATTGGGCACGCAATGTGGCAAATTCAGCACTCAATGCCTGCCATTCGGGCTCATCCAGCTGCGCCTCTATCCATCCGATCACTCGTGCCGTGACATCAAACTGAAATTGCCCATGGGATACCCAGCCATAGAGCAGCGTATGCTCCGGACACTTTGAAAGTCGCGGTTCGCCCAGCAGCGCAAAGCCTTGCGCTAATAACGCATAAGCTCCACTGGCTAGTAATGCAGGACCCTGCGCGGTCAATAAGCTGGCAACATCCTCTGGCTCCTCGGCTAAAATTGCCTGGCGTAGCGCCATGACCGGATCATTTAGTGCTAACCACGCCTGGCTTGCCCGCTGATGCAACCTTCGCTGAGTGGATAAATTAAGCTCGTGTCGGCGGTGGCGAAGATACTCGCCAAACAGCCGTTGAAAGCGAAACCACTGGCTATGCGGGTCGGGGCGTTCAATGAATAGCCCCGCTTGCTCAAACGCTTCCAAGCGCTGAGTTAACCGCTCTCCTTCCAAAAGGCGCGCCATTAGCTCGGGCGAAAAGCGCTCTAACACTCCCAACTGAAGCATTAACTCTCGCTCTTCAGCAGGAAGCGCGGCAGCGAGCAGTTCATCAAACCAAGCGACAAAATCAGGATGCGCACCGCTTAAGCGCTCTACCAGCGCATCAAATCCCGCACGCGTGGTGGTTCTCTCAACCAGCCAATTAAGCGCTACAATCCAGCCACCGCTTCTACGCAACGCACGTTCAAGGCTTACTCGGGTGGGCGGAAAACTTAGCTGTTCGGCACACAAGGTGTGTGCTTCTTCGCTGTCAAAGGCCAAGCCATGAAGGTCGATCTCTTCAAGCTCCCCTCTCAATCGCAAACTCGCCAAACCAAGCGCGGGGCGCGAGCGGCTCGCCAGTGTCAAGGTCAACCAAGGCGG
>NZ_JABUZF010000082.1:14622-36688 GCF_014897885.1 Halomonas sp. 3D7M
ATGACGCAGCCAGTGAGCGACGCCAGCCAAAATATCGGGATGGGTCACGTGTTCAAATTCATCAACGACGAAACGGCACGAGGAACGTTGTTCGGGTAACTCTCCCAACCAGCGCTCAAGCTGCTCGATGCAGTCAGCATTGTCAGCCATGGGCGAAAGCACATAGGCGTCATCGAACAGTTTGTTCAACGCTGCCCGCCAGTAGGTTAGAAAGCGTGCTGGCTGATTATCACGCTGATCCAATCGTAGCCAAGCGGCCTCCTGCTCCAGCGCGGGTAACCGTTCGGCCAGCAGTGTCGTTTTGCCATAACCCGAGGGCGCTGCCAGCACCAGCAGGCGGGTGCGCTCGTTTAAGGCGAAATGGTCATTAAGGCGTGGCCGGGCCACCACACTAAGCGGCAGCGGCGGTGCCTTTAGCTTTTCTTGGAGTAACGACATCAGCGCCTCCCGATATCAGTGCTTTTACCTAACAAAAAGCCCGCGACACGTCGCGGGCAATCAGCATTGGAGAAACAGTTTTCGCTAGCGAGCAGCGGCTTACGCTTAGAATCTCTGCTTAAAACCTCTGCTTAGAACCATACCTCGCTTTGTATGCCAAAGGTAAATTCACCGCCAGTAAATCCATCGCTACCTAGAGAGCTGGCACCGTAGCTATTAAGGCTCTCGTCCCAGTCGCTGTAAGTCGTGAATAGACGGATCTCAGGACGCTTCCAGAAACCACCTACTTCGGGCTTGAAAGTCGGTGCGATAGTGAACTTCATATAGTCACCATCGACTGCGTTACGGTCACTGTAACCCTGTGGATCTAAATCCATCCACTGATAGCTAGCTTCGTACTGCATTTCGAAATTCTGATTGATTTCATTGGCCAGACGCACGTTTAGCGTAGCCCAATCATAGCTGTCACCGTTAGCGAAGCGATCTTCACTGGTTTCAGCCAGTATCGACGGTGCAATACGCCACGTCGGTGCAATGTAGGTCGTTCCGTATAGCGCCAGCCGCGTTGCGGTCGCATCATCCGTCAGGTCGCCGTTGCTACCCAACCCTTTAACTTCGGCCCCTAAGCCTTGGCCGTGCAGTACAGCGGCCTTAAAGTTACCCTCGCCCATGCCGAAGAAGCTGTCGCCGTGGTAAGCCACCATGGTATGCCAGCCGGTATCAGCCGCGGTTTGGCCCACGCCAATATCACGCTCATCGTTATCAGCAGCAGACATGCCGTTGACCATGACCTGCCAGTTACCGAAGTAATTATTAGAGGTCAACACGAGGTTATCCGTATCGCTATTTTCTCCATCTAAACCGGGATTTTCACGGTTGACGAGCGGATAGTCGCTGAAGCTGCGGCCATAAACTGAAAGGTTACTCTTCCAGTTATCGGCTAGCTGCATGTCGTATATACCGCCACCGGTACCGGCGAGGAAGACAACATCGCTATCTAGCCAATGGATATCAAAGTTATCGCGGTCAAAACGCTTACCGGCCCAAATGGAAGCGTTTTCAAACGCGCCGGTAAAGCTTGGTAAGTCACTAAATTCGGCATACACCTGGCGCACGTTTAGGTTGGTATCGTCACCTACCCAATCGTTACTGGAATTAGTACCAGCAGCCAACATCGTGGTGTAACGGGCTTTTGCACCGTTATCAAACTGCATGCGGTAGTTAAGAATGGCTTCAGAGTATGTATCCGGCTCGTTGCCCAAACGACCAACGGCACCGCCATTGCCACCCGCGGGTGTTAGATAAGGACCAGCTGGTGCGCTTTTGCCATCTTCACCAATTAGCAGGCCGGAACGCGCATAGACATTAAAGGAGAATCCCTCTTCACCGCTGGATTGGCGCTCTACACGGGCAAGGCGTTCTTCAATATCAGCATTGGTAGCGGGCGCACTTGACGATGGTGCAGCATGTCCCTGCTCAGCTAACTCCGCGCGACGCTCTGCAGCCTCCGCCCGCTGTTCGGCAGCGGCAATTCTTGCTTCTAACTGAGCAAATCGCTCTTCCAATGTTGTGTCGGCGCTAGCAGTGCCACACAGCCCAAAACTGGCAGCGGCGATGGCAATGGCGAGAGGTGTTTTGAATGTCATTTTGTGCATTGTTTTAAACCCTAATTTATTAAGCCCTTGTTTTTAAAAGCCATATTATTAAAACTCATACTCTTAAAAGCTGTATTTCTAACAGCTGCATTTCTAAGAGCTGTGTTCCTAAGAGCTATGCTTTAAAAAAAGCGTTTTAAAAATCGCTTTAAAAACTTGGCTTTAAATCTTTTATTTTTGAGATTTTGTTGAAAACGTAAGTTTCTGATGCTTTTGCTTTAAACCTTCCTTCGAGCCAAAGCCATCAGTCTGTCGCTTTACTGCACGGATAGCCCACGCTCATCAACACGCCCAACGACTCTCCCACTGAGTGGCGCTAAACGCTGTTCTGCGAACCGAATCCAGCAGATTATGTTGCAAAGCAACTACGTTTTATCCCGCCAGATAACGGTAGAAAGAACTTAATCGATTAAGAGGTAGTAAACCAACAAGAAATCACTAATTATCGACCAATGTCTAAACTGTTCACTAGGTTAGAAAAAAGTGATGCAACGGCATTAGACAAAAGTCGCTATTGAACTTGTCACGAGGAGACGGCTAACTGGCACCTTACTTAATCGTTTAAGTAGGCGCTACAAGCGCTTTTAACACTCATTACCCATAACAACAAATGCCGAGGAACGCCCTATGAAAAAGACACTACTCACTTCTGCCATTGCTTTGGCTAGTCTCGCTAGCGCCACAGGTTCTGCCCAGGCGGCTGAGTTAACCATTTCTTGTGGAGCTGTTGGTGCGGAACTTACCCTTTGCCAAGAAGGTGTGAGCGCCTGGGAAGAGAAGACCGGCCACAGTGTCGATGTGGTTTCAACGCCAAACTCATCTACTGAACGTTTGTCACTCTACCAACAAATTTTATCCGCCAACTCTAGCGACATTGATGTCATGCAGATCGATGTCGTCTGGCCCGGCCTACTCGCTAATCACCTGCTTGATTTAAGCGAAGTACTCGGGGAAGACGCCGCGGCAGGCCACTTCGACACCATTGTCACCAACAACACTATCAATGGCCGCCTAGTTGCGATGCCCTGGTTTACCGACGCAGGTGTTCTGTATTACCGCGAAGACTTGCTGGAGAAACATGGCCATGACGTACCGACTACGTGGCAAGAACTGACCGACATCGCGCGTGATATCAAAGATGCCGAGCGCGCAGAAGGCAATGATCGGATGCAGGGTTTTGTCTTCCAGGGGCGTGCTTATGAAGGACTTACCGTCAATGCACTGGAGTGGGTATCAAGCTTCGGTGGCGGTACCGTGGTAGATCAGAATGGCGAAGTCACCATCAATAACGAGAAAGCTGCTGCAGCGCTGGATTTAGCAGCCTCATGGATTGGCGACATCTCTCCAGAAGGCGTGCTGAATTACACCGAAGAAGAAGCCCGTGGTGTCTTCCAGGGCGGCAATGCCGTATTTATGCGCAACTGGCCATACGCCTGGTCACTGGCTCAAAGCGAAGATAGCGATGTACGTGGCAGCGTCGGCGTCACCCAGTTGCCCGCAGGTGGAGAAGACGGTCGAAGTGCAGCCGGCTTAGGCGGTTGGAACTTAGCAGTATCCCGCTATAGCGAACATCCCGAGCTTGCCGCTGACCTGGTCGCTTTCTTAACCGGTGAAGAAGAGCAAAAGCGTCGTGCTATCCAAGCGTCCTACAACCCCACCATCGATGCGCTTTACCAAGATGAAGAGGTACTGGAAGCCGTGCCTTTCTTTGGCACTCTTTACGACACCTTCACCAACGCCGTCGCCCGTCCGTCAGCACCTACCGGGGATGCCTATGGCCGTGTTAGCAATGCCTTTTTCAGCACTTCCCATGATGTGCTTTCGGGCACTAAAACTGGCGCTGACGCCGTCGCTGACCTCGAAGGCGATCTACTCCGCCTGAAGCGTCGCAACTGGTAACCGCGGAGATACCTATGTCGACCTCTTCAAACAACAGCGCGCCCCTGGAGGCGCGCTCAGCCGCAGCGCCAGCGCGTCGGCATCGCGGCACTAAAGTACGCCGTCAGCGAGTCAAAGCGGCTTGGCTGTTCTTGGCTCCCATGCTGATCGCATTAACGTTGGTGGCTGGCTGGCCGTTAATGCGAACATTTTTTCTAAGCTTTACCGATGCCTCACTGTCGGACCTGGGTGCGGCTAATCTAATCGGGTTTGAAAACTATCTGGTTTACGACAATGGCCGCTGGTTCGGGGTTCTTGCTGACCCAGTCTGGTGGCAATCTGTTTGGAACACCGTTTATTTTTCAGTGGTATCTGTCTCTTTAGAAGTCATTTTTGGTGTCATTGTGGCACTGATTCTAAATGCGGAGTTTAAAGGTCGGACGATTGTTCGCGCGGCGGTACTGATTCCGTGGGCAATCCCCACCATCGTTTCCGCCCAAATGTGGGCGTGGATGCTCAACGATCAGTTCGGCATCATCAACCACCTGCTAATGACGGTTGGGATAATCGATAATCCTATTGCCTGGACCGCCAGCGCTACTTACTCCATGTGGGCAGTCATCATGGTCGATGTCTGGAAAACAATTCCGTTTGTCGCCCTGTTGGTGTTAGCCGCCCTACAAATGTTGCCAAAAGATTGCTACGAAGCCGCAGAAGTAGACGGCATTCATCCCGTGCGTGTGTTCTTCAAAGTTACCCTACCGCTGATTACGCCTGCCTTGATGGTGGCGGTGATTTTCCGCCTTCTAGATGCCCTGCGGGTGTTCGACGTGATCTACGTACTGACGTCTAACTCAACCAGCACGATGTCGATGTCAGTCTATGCGCGTCAGCAGTTGGTTGAGTTCCAGGATGTTGGTTACGGCAGTGCTGCCTCTACCCTGTTGTTCTTGATTATTGCCCTGGCCACCGTTGCTTACCTCTATTTAGGCCGTAACAAAATACAACTAGGAGGTGACTGATGAACCAACGTCAGTTAGCCAAAATTGCCAAGCGCGTCGGCTTTTGGGCCTTAATTGCGCTGATTATGGTATACGCCGTTTTCCCATTTTATTACGCGGTCATTACCTCACTTAAACCTTCCAGCGAGCTTTTCCGGGTTGAACTTTGGCCCTCAAATTGGAACCTGGACAACTATGCGCAGATTTTTAGCCAGTCGAGCTTTATCCGTGCGATTTTTAACTCAATAGTCGTAGCATTTAGCGTTGTTTTCATCGCGCTGCTACTGGGTATCACCGCCTCTTACGCGCTGGGCCGGGTTCGCTTCCGTGGTCGCTCGACCGTCATGCTGGTCATTCTTGGGGTTTCCATGTTTCCTCAGGTTGCGGTGCTCTCAGGTTTGTTTGAGGTGATTCGCGCACTAAATCTCTACAACAATCCCGCTGGCCTCATTCTGAGCTACACCATTTTCACGCTGCCCTTCACCGTCTGGGTACTTACCACTTTCATGAAAGAACTGCCCATGGAGTTGGAAGAGGCCGCCATTATGGATGGCGCTACGCCCTGGATTACGATTACTAAGGTCTTCCTACCGCTAATGTGGCCCGCCATGGCAACCACTGGCCTGCTCGCCTTTATTGCTGCGTGGAATGAGTTTCTGTTTGCCTTAACCTTCACACTCACTGATGCACAGCGCACCGTGCCTGTTGCCATTGCCCTGCTGTCAGGTGGTAGCGCCTACGAGCTGCCTTGGGGGCCAATCATGGCCGCGTCGGTCGTCGTCACCGTGCCCCTGGTTATCTTGGTCATCATTTTCCAACGTCGCATTGTTTCAGGCTTAACTGCAGGCGCAGTTAAAGGCTAAGCGTGGGTGTTATTTACGTTTTATTAAGGACTTATTCATGCAAGACAACCTGACCTGGTGGCGCGGCGGCGTTATCTATCAAATTTACCCGCGCAGCTTCCTAGACAGCCGTGGCGACGGTATTGGTGACTTGAAAGGCATTACCGAAAAGCTCGATTACGTCGCTTCTTTGAATGTTGACGGTGTCTGGCTGTCGCCTTTCTTTACGTCTCCCATGTTGGATTTCGGATATGACGTCAGCGACTACCGCGACGTTGATCCGATGTTTGGCACCCTGGATGATTTCAAGGCGCTGCTCGACAAGGCCCATTCGCTAGGCCTGAAAGTAATGATTGATCAAGTCATCAGCCATACCTCTGAACAGCACGCTTGGTTTAAAGAGAGCCGCCAGAATCGCACCAACCCCAAAGCCGATTGGTTTGTGTGGGCAGACCCTAAGCCCGATGGCACACCCCCTAATAACTGGCTATCTATTTTTGGCGGCCCTGCCTGGACCTTTGATTCACGCCGCCAGCAGTATTATCTACACAACTTTTTGACCAGCCAGCCGGATGTCAACTTCCACAACCCGGAAGCCCGTCAGGCGCAGCTGGATAACATGCGCTTCTGGCTGGATCTTGGCGTTGATGGTTTCCGCCTTGATACCGTCAACTTCTACTTCCACGACACCGAGCTGCGTGACAACCCACCGGTGCCCAAAGGTGAATCCAAAACCCTGGGCGCCCCAGAGGCTAACCCCTACACGTGGCAGCGTCATGTCTACGATATTAGCCGCCCTGAAAACGTAGATTTCTTAAAAGACTTACGCGCCTTGATGGACGAGTATCCCGGCACTACGACCGTGGGCGAAATCGGCGATGACAACCCACTTGAGCGCATGGCTGAGTACACCGCAGGCGGTGACAAACTGCATATGGCTTACACCTTTGACTTGCTCAATAAGCCACGCTCCGCTAGCTATATTCGTCATGTTATTGAGCGCTTTCAGCGCTTAGCGGGCGACGCTTGGCCCTGCTGGGCAACATCCAACCATGATGTTGAACGCAGCGCATCACGCTGGGGCGCTGAAGAAGATCCCATTGCTTATCCTAAAGTGATGCTCGCCATGCTGTTTTCCCTACGCGGCAGCGTCTGCCTTTATCAAGGGGAAGAGTTAGGGCTGCCAGAAGCCGACGTGCCCTTCGAGCGCATTCAAGACCCTTACGGCAAAGTGCTCTGGCCAGAGTTTAAAGGCCGAGACGGGTGCCGCACGCCGATGCCATGGACCGATGGCACCCAGGCAGGTTTCTCGGCCATTGAGCCATGGCTCCCGGTAGAAAAACGCCACCTGCCATTGGCGGTTAGCCGACAGCACACGAACCCGGACTCAACGCTTAACGGTGTGCGCCGGATGCTGGCTTTCCGCCAAGCGCACTCCGCGCTGTTCGACGGTGATTTACAGCTGATTGAGGTTGGCGAGGAGTTACTGGGCTTTATTCGTCAAAATGACCAAGCCAAAGTGCTGTGTGTCTTTAACCTGACGGGGAATGAGCTGCAAACAGCACTCCCCTTAGACGTCATCGGTGACCTGGAAGGACACGGCTTCACTACGGCACGTCAAGATAATGTGCTGACGCTGCCCGCCTATCAAGCCGCCTTTATGCACGTTGCTTAGTCAAATCAATGGCAATACTCAATAACAACATTCAATAACGATAGTCGGCCCGATACGAGGAATGCAGCATTGAGGCCGACAAGGAGCTAACCATGGCAAGTGTTACGCTTGAAAAGATCAACAAAGTATTTGGTCGCGATCACATTATTAAAGACGTTGACCTGACCATTGGCGATGGTGAATTTGTCGTCTTTGTTGGCCCATCCGGCTGTGGCAAATCCACGC
The DNA here is from genome assembly GCF_014897885.1 of Halomonas sp. 3D7M. Classification (NCBI taxonomy): domain Bacteria; kingdom Pseudomonadati; phylum Pseudomonadota; class Gammaproteobacteria; order Oceanospirillales; family Halomonadaceae; genus Halomonas; species Halomonas sp. 3D7M. The sequence goes on from NZ_JABUZF010000082.1 coordinate 22,337, forward strand.
TGCTGCGCCTTATCGCGGGTCTTGAGTCAATCACCGACGGTGACTTAAACATTGGTGACACGCTGGTCAATGACCTTCCCCCACGTGAACGTGGTGTGGGCATGGTGTTCCAGTCGTATGCTCTTTACCCGCATATGACCGTTTATGACAACATGGCCTTTGGCTTGAAGCTTGCCAAAACAGACAAAGAGACGGTCCATGAACGGGTAATGAGTACCGCTAAAATTTTGCAGCTTGAAGACCTGTTACACCGCAAGCCGAAAGCACTGTCGGGCGGTCAGCGCCAGCGTGTTGCAATGGGCCGTGCGATGGCTCGGGAACCTCGCATTCTGCTTTTTGATGAGCCACTTTCTAACCTGGATGCGTCGCTGCGAGTACAAATGCGCAACGAGATCGCTAGGCTGCACAATCGCCTGGGCTCTACGATGATTTATGTGACCCACGACCAAGTCGAAGCAATGACCCTGGCAGATAAAATCGTGGTGCTAAAAGGCGGCCATATCGAGCAAGTAGGCAGCCCACATGAACTTTATCAACGCCCAGCCACCAAGTTTGTCGCCGGTTTTATCGGTTCACCGACGATGAATTTTATGCCCGCGGAGCTTGCCAGCGGTTCAACAGATGGTTGCAAGGTAACTGCAAAAGGCTTGGGAGAAGTCGCACTTCCCCAAGCCGCAGATAGCTATCGTACGGGCAGCTCGCTTACCTTAGGCATACGCCCCGAGCACCTACGTTTAGAGGCACCCAAGGGCGATAATTGCTTTGAAATTTTCAATGTCGAGTACCTGGGTAATGAGGTCTATGTCTACCTAGAACCCAAGGAGGGCGATACACTGCTTATCCACCGCAGCGAAGCCCCAAGCAAGTGGGAAGAAGGCCAAAAAGTATCCCTGGTGCCCGACATTGAGCATGTGCATCTATTTGATGAAAGTGGTGCGGCGTTGATGCTTTCTGAGGCACGCTCTGCGGCTTAACGAACGCTATCGACTGCGCTGTTGCTGAGCGAACAACGGCCTTTGATGCTACTACCTGTATAGCAACGGTAGTGGAAACAACGTCAAGGCCGTATTTTTGTGCGTCAGATTCAATTCATTAGCCTGCGATGTAAAATAACGCCCAAATAATTAAACAGGATAGGAAACCCGTGACTGCCCATCGTCGAATGACTCTCAAGGATCTTGCCACAGAACTCGGCGTTTCCACTGCGACAATATCAAACGCTTTCAACCGCCCCGACCAGCTTTCGCCTCTGCTACGCGATCGTATTTTAAGCGAGGCCAAACGCCTTGGGTATAACGGTCCAGATGCCAAGGCCCGCAGTCTACGCACCGGGCGCTCCAGCATTGTTGCGGTTATTCTTGCCGAAAGTCTGACCTACAGCCTCAATGATGCTGTCGCCAGTGAATTTTTATCCGGTGTCGCTGAAGTACTTGATGCTCATGGGCATACCATGCTGCTACTGCCTGGCCGGGGTCATGCCTCCCAGCCGCCAGGGTCTGCAAACATTGCCGATGGCTTTATCGTTTACGGCCTGATGCCTAATAACAAGCTGCTAAGCGAGCTGCCTGCGCAGCGGCCACTGGTGTCTGTGGATTTCGACATTGATGGCAGCCCGACTGTGCATATCGATGACCAAGACGCGAGCTACCACCTTGCCCAGCACGCGTTAAAAACGCGTCCACAGCGGCCTGCGGTGGTTAATCTTCGTCTGACAAAAGAGTATTGCAACGGCCGAATAAGCAATCAGCACACCCTACTTCCAGACAGCAGCACCATCAGCCGTGCACGTCTGGCCGGATTTCATGCTGCACTCACCGAACATGGCTTTGATGCTGAACAGATCCCACTATGGAATATCGAAGAGAACGTGTTTGATGTGTGCTCTCCTGTGATCACAGAAATCCTCGACCTGCCTGCCACGCAGCGCCCAGATCTGCTGCTATGCATGTCAGACCGCATTGCACTTACCGCGCTGACGCTAGCCGAACAGCGTGGCATTCACGTACCGGGGGAGCTAAGAATTACCGGCTTTGATGGCATTGCTGAAGGGCAATATAGAGCACCGCGTTTAACGACCGTGCGCCAGGACAGTGCAGGCAAAGGCCGCGTGGCGGCAAAAATGATTCTAGGCCGAATACCCAAAACCCAGCAGCTACTCAAAACTGAGTTGCTGCTGGGCGACACTTGCCCATAAGGGTCAGTCAGGTGTTATTTGGCCGTTTTCTGCATGGCAAGGGCGGTATCTAACATACGGTTGGAGAAACCCCACTCGTTGTCGTACCACGCCATAATTTTCACCAGGCGGCCATTCACACGGGTGTGATTAGCATCAAAAGTAGATGAATGCGCATCATGATTGAAATCAATAGACACCAGCGGTTGTGCATTAACCGCTAGCACAGACGAGTTCGCCGCTGCTTTTTCAACAATGGCGTTGATCTCTTCTTTGCTGGTATCGCGACTTGCCGTAAATGTTAAATCTACCAGGGAAACGTTGATCACCGGCACGCGTACGGCTAACCCATCAAACTTACCTGCCAGCTCCGGCAAGACCAAACCAACGGCCGCTGCTGCGCCTGTTTTGGTCGGAATCATCGAATGCGTCGCACTACGCGCGCGGTAAGGGTCGGAGTGATAAACATCCGATAGGTTCTGATCGTTGGTGTAGGCATGAACCGTGGTCATCAAGCCATTTTCAATGCCTACAGCATCGTTTAACGCTTTGGCGACAGGCGCCAAGCAGTTAGTCGTGCACGACGCATTGGAGACCACCGTGTGTTCAGCCGTCAAAATATCGTCATTAACACCATATACGATAGTAGCGTCAGCATCGGGGCTGGGGGCAGAGATCAACACACGCTTAGCACCCGCTTCTATATGCTTGGCAGCGGCTTCTCGCTTAGTGAACAAGCCTGTGCACTCCATGACGAGATCAATGTTCATGGATGCCCAAGGAAGCTGGCTAGGATCACGCTCAGAAGAGATCGCGATGCGATCGCCATCCACACGAATACTTTCGGCATCATGCTCAACGGCAAACGGAAAGTGGCCGTGAACCGTATCGTGACGCAGTAGGTGCGAGTTTAGGGAAGGATCACCCAAATCATTAATCGCAACCACTCGGACACGATCCCGATAGCCATTTTCGTACAGCGCACGTAGTACGTTACGACCAATCCGTCCAAATCCGTTAATAGCAACTCTTATTGTCATGATGGCACCTCAATCAAGCAGTGGTAGTCGATGGCGTATCCAGTAAAAAAATTACTAAAAATACGTATTTATTCACCTTTAGGTCAATTTTTACCTATCCAAACTGCCCTTAAAGGCTAATAACATCCCAATATGTAGTAAAATTACTATATAAAGGCTATCGTAGTCCAATAATTAATCACCGCCAAGATGGTCAATAGGAGTAACGTTTATGACTCGCTCAACATCTCCCACTCCCCTTCGCCGCACCAAGATTGTCGCGACGCTTGGTCCAGCAAGCGACCGCCCTGGCGTGCTGGAAGCCATGCTAAAAGCGGGCGTTGATGTCGTGCGGCTAAATTTCTCCCATGGCGCCGCAGACGACCACCGCCGCCGCTTGAAAGAGGTACGCGAGATTGCCCAGCGACTAAATCGCAGCGTTGCCGCCTTGGGTGACCTGCAAGGGCCAAAAATCCGTATATCGCGCTTTGCCGAAGGTGCTGTGCACTTGGACATTGGCCAGGCCTTTGTGCTCGACATGGCGTTGGATGCCAACAGCGGCACGGCCGAGCGCGTCGGCTGTGATTACAAGTCGCTGATTGACGATGTCGCCCCTGGTGACCGGCTACTGCTGGATGATGGCCGTGTCGTGCTGGACGTCACCTCGATTATTGGTCAAGAAGTCCACACACGCGTTCACGTAGGTGGCAAGCTTTCCAATAACAAAGGCATCAACAAGCAAGGCGGCGGACTATCCGCCCCGGCGCTTACCGAAAAAGATAAAGAAGACCTAAAAACCGCGATCGATATCGGGGTGGATTACCTGGCGGTATCGTTCCCACGCAGCGCTGCTGATATGCAAGAAGCGCGCGACCTGCTCGGTGAAGCAGGCAAGGAAATAGGTCTGGTTGCCAAGCTTGAGCGCGCCGAAGCGGTTGCCGATGATGAGACACTGGATGGCATTATCGAAGCCTCTGAAGCCGTGATGGTCGCCCGAGGCGACTTAGGCGTAGAAATTGGCGATGCCGCACTGATCGGCACTCAAAAACGCATCATCAAGCATGCTCGCACGCTTAACCGTGCGGTCATTACCGCCACACAAATGATGGAGTCGATGATTGAGTCGCCACTGCCCACCCGCGCGGAAGTATTCGACGTGGCTAACGCAGTGCTGGATGCCACCGACGCCGTCATGCTCTCTGCGGAAACCGCCGCGGGTGACTATCCGGTAGAAACCATTCAAGCGATGGATCGAGTATGCCTCGGCGCTGAGCGCGAACGTATTGCTCAGTCATCCGGCCACCGTATTCATGAAGGCTTCGAGCGCATTGATGAAACCATTGCCCTCTCTGCCATGTATGCCGCTAACCACCTCACCGGGGTACGCGCGATAGCCTGCATGACCTCGACAGGTTATACGCCACTGATTGCCTCACGCATTCGCTCTGGTCTGCCGATTGTGGGACTTGCACATAGCCCGATTGCCCAACGGCGCATGGCGCTTTATCGCGGCGTCGTGTCGATCCCCTTCGACACCACCCATATGGACCCTAAAGAGCTCAACCAAGAAGCCGTCAAGCTATTGCAAGCGCATGGTTTGGCACACCCTGGCGATCATGTCATTCTTACCCGCGGCGACCACATGAACGCCCACGGCGGCACTAACACCATGAAAGTGCTGGCCGTTGAAGAAGCGTAAATCTAACTGTGACCTGAAATAGCCGGAATGTTAACTGGAGAGCCATGCCATGAGCGACGCACGTCCACCCCGCCAAGCCGTTCGTACGCTGCAACCGCGTAAACGCATTGCGCTAATTGCCCACGACGGCAAAAAAACCGAAATGCTGGAGTGGGCAACACGCTGGCAGGAAACGCTCAGCCAGCACACTCTCATTGGTACGGGGACGACCGCTGGGCGGCTCAAAAATGCGCTTGGCCTAGAGGTCGAGGGGTTGATGAGCGGGCCGCTGGGCGGTGATCAGCAAATTGGTGCGCGGATTGCCGAACAACAGCTAGACGTGCTGATTTTCTTCTGGGATCCGTTTGCCCCTCAGCCCCACGATCCTGATGTCAAAGCGCTGCTGCGTTTAGCCGCGCTATGGAACGTGCCGGTAGCATGCAATGCGGCGAGCGCCGACTTTTTACTGTCGTCGCCCTATCTCAGTGAACGCTACGATATGTCTATTCCGGATGCACAGGCCTGGGCTCAAGCCCGCACGGTATAGCTCTTAACAACTTTAGTACTGAATAACTAAAGCTCTGAACAACTCAAGCTCTGAACGAATCAATGGGGCTTATCGGGTACGCAGGTGGCGCGCCACAACCTGTTGCCCACACTGATAGTCGCCGTTCATGGCATTCAGGGCGCAGCGCAGGGTGAGTTCAGCAATGCGATCATAATCTTGCAAGGCTGAATTCACCGCTTGCGGCAGAAAATCCAATAAGCGGTGGTCGCCAAAGGTGGCTAACCGCATATTCTCTGGCAGCCCACCGCGCTCCAGAAACACGTCAAACACCCCTTCCATCAGCACATAAGACGCGGTGATCAACGCATCAGCGCCCCCCTTCTCATCCAGCAGTTGAGCGGCAAGACGGGCGCCTTCGCTACGCTCGTAGTGCGTACCGCTAAGTAAAACCGGCTCGATAGAGGTGTCTTGTAGCGCTGACTGAAAACCCACCCTCCGCTCGCGACTGATCGACAAGCTTGGCATCGCTTCTAACCACGCCACCCGCCGCGTGCTACCCGTAATGACCGAGCGCGTTAGCGCATATGCCGCGTCTTGATCGTTACTGACGACACTGGCAAAACGCGTCGGCGCAAGCCCTCGGTCCATTCCCACAACGCACCAACCTTCATCTACCAACTCAGAATAGAAAGTGTCCTCTTCGGCAAGGCAGCTGGCGGTAATAAGCACCTCACAACGCTGCGCGCGAAGCGCCAATGCCAAAGCCCGCTCGCTATCGGCACAGTCATCTGAGCTAGCCACCAACAGCTGATAGCCCTGCTCTCTCGCGCCACGCTCTAAGCGCTTCGCGAGCCGCGCATAGCTGATATTTTCAAGGTCCGGCACGATCAATCCAATCAGCCGACTTGCCCCACGACGCAGCGCCGCTGCCTGCGGGTCAATGTGATAGCGATGCTGCCGCACGACCGCCATTACTTTCTCAATGGTGGCATTACTAATACGCCGTTGCTCGGCCTGGCCATTAATTACATAGCTCGCCGTGGTGCGCGATACGCCCGCAAGCCGGGCAATGTCGGCAAGTGTCATGCAATTCTCCCTCTGGTTGCCGGTGTAGTTTATCAGCCGTTTCTCCCCACCCAGACTAAAGTCTAGAAAGACAACCCTTGTGTCTTTAAGTGAATCGATTCAGCATAGCCAACTAACCACAGATGACACGATTCATCCAGTGAAGCTCAACGCTCTACGACCAACGTTTAAGCATGATCACGCTGCAGACATCACCCTTGGCTGACAGCGTTTACAGGAGAACCCTATGTTAACTCTCGGCCCAGATGACATCTTGCTCGACCGCCATGCGGACGACTGGCAAGCTGCACTCGACATCGCCGCTAAGGCGCTAACGGATGCGGGCTTAGTTGAGGCCGAGTACCGTGATGGCCTCCATGCGCGCGAAGCGCAGTCGTCAACATATCTTGGTAACGCGATTGCCATTCCACACGGCACGCCGGAAAGCCGTCAGCACGTAAAACATACCGGCGTGAGAGTGCTGCAGTTCCCCAAAGGCGTTCAGTGGCATGACGGCCAGACGGTCTATGTTCTGGTGACGATAGCCGCGCAAAATGACGAACACCTGGATATTCTGCGCCAGTTGACCCACGTCTTAGACCGCGAAGGCGTCGCCAACCAGCTCGCCAGCGCCAGCTCGGCTGTCGAGGTAGCGCGTTTACTTTCCAAGCCAGCGCTTAAGCCACGCCTGGATGCCGATACGCTGTGCATTAACTTCCCCGCTCGCGACCCTCAAGAGCTTGCCCTGGCCGCCGCCGCACGGCTTCGCCAAAGTGGCTGCGTTGATAACGCTTTTATTAGCGCCATCGCCAGTGCTTCCCCCCAATGGCTGGGCAAAGGATTTTGGTTAGCAAGCCAAGTGCAAGGGGTGACACAACCCGCACTAGGTGTTGCCACGCCAGCCGATCCTAAACTGGAGCATAGCGGCCACCCCGTCCATGCGCTGTTCTGTTTAGCGGCCAGCGGCGATGCCCACCGCCCACTGCTTGAACAGCTATTAGCCGTGTTGGAGAACGGTGAAAGTGGCAGTTTGGTGGGCAAAAACAGCGCACAGCTGCTGGCCACGCTGGCGGGTGAAACCGCCAGCACTCAAACTCGCCGCGTGCGCGTCTTGAACCCCCACGGCCTACACGCCCGCCCGGCAAAACAGCTGGTACAGGTCGCCCGCGCGCAATCAATGCCGATTAACGTACGCCTTGAAGAAGGCAGTGCTTCCACGGTTTCAGCCGCCAGCCTGACCAAAGTGATTGGCTTGGGAGCACGGCGTGGCCAGTGGCTGATTCTTTCTGCTGAAGGTGTGCAGGCAAGTACCGCGCTAGGCGCAGTAGCCGCCGCCGTTGAAGACGGTCTAGGTGAGAAAGTCACGCCGTTCGACGGCGGTTTTGATACCAAGTCGGTTACTAACACGAGTAAGCCCGTCGAACCGTTAGCCGCCGACGCCCCACACGCAGGCGTCGCCGCTTCGCCGGGCTTGGCCATTGCGCCGGTGTTTGTGATTCGTCCGATGCAGTTCGACTATGCTGAACACGCCAGCGACCCCGATCACGAAATTAACCGCCTGGAACTAGCGCTGAAAGAGGGGGCGGCTCAACTTCAAGCACTGGTGCATAACGCCCCTGGCGGCGAAGTGGCCGACATTCTCTCGATGCACGAAGAGATGCTCGACGACCCCGAGTTGCAGCACGCTGCGATTGATGCGATTCGTGAAGGTCGTTCAGCAGAAGCTGGTTGGTGGAACGCCATTGAAACCGCCGCCCACGCCCAGGAAATGCTCGCCGACCGCCTACTGGCCGAGCGCGCCGCTGACCTACGCGACGTAGGCCGCCGCGTGCTGGGGGTATTGTGCGATGTCCAACTGCCCGAGCCACCTGACCACCCGTATATTCTGGTGATGGATGACATCGGCCCTTCCGACGTTGCCCGCCTGGATACCTCACGCGTACGCGGCCTGCTTACCGTGCGCGGCGGCGCCACCGCTCACAGTGCCATTCTGGCTCGTGCGCTAGGTATTCCCGCTGTTGTCGGCGCCGGTGAAGCCGTCATGGCATTGCATAACGGCAGCATGATGATTCTGGACGGTGAACGTGGGCGAGTTACCTCCCAGCCTTCCGAAGAGCGCCTGCAGCGCGCAGAACAACAGCTTCTCGACCAGCAACAGCGCGAAGCCGATGCCTGGGAGCTGCGTTTTGAGCAAGCCCAAACCCGCGACGGGCATCGGGTGGAAGTGGCAGCCAATCTTGGTAACACCGCCCACGCCGCCGATGCGGTTGAACGCGGTGCCGAAGGCGTTGGCCTGCTGCGCACCGAGTTCCTGTTTATGGCCTACTCAAGCGCACCGGATCTAGCCACCCAAATTGCCGAGTACCGCGAAGCCACCGATGCCCTGGATAGCCGCCCGCTGGTCGCGCGTACTCTGGATGTCGGGGGCGACAAGCCGCTGCCCTATTGGCCGGTTCCCCAGGAAGACAACCCGTTCCTTGGTCTACGCGGCATTCGCTTAGCGCTGACCGAACCGAAAGTGCTGGAAACACAAATCCGCGCGCTGCTGATGGCAGCTGTCGGCCGTCCGCTACGCATCATGCTGCCGATGGTTAAGGATGTCGCTGAATTCCGCGCCGCCAAAGTCATCTATGACCGCCTGCTTAGCGAAATCCCACCACAGCAGCGCGCCACTGATGTGCAACTGGGCGTGATGATCGAAGTGCCTTCCAGCGCACTGCTAGCACCTACGCTGGCGGCCGAGGTGGACTTCTTCTCCGTCGGCACTAACGATTTAACTCAGTACACCCTGGCCATCGACCGCGGCCACCCAGAGCTTTCTGCCCAGGCCGATGGCTTGCATCCCGCCGTGCTGCGCTTGATTCAAATGACCGTCGATGCCGCCCATGCCCACGGCAAATGGGTCGGCGTATGCGGCGAACTCGCCTCGGACGCCATGGCCGTGCCAGTACTGGTAGGGTTAGGCGTTGATGAGCTTTCCGTCAGCGCGCGACAAATTCCGCTAGTCAAAGCGCGCCTGCGTGAATTTGATCTTGCCGATGCCAAAACCACTGCCCAGCTAGCGCTAAGCAAAGCCACCAGCGATGAGGTGCGTGACGCCCTGGAGGCCCGCTAATGGCCCAGGTAGTGTGCATTACACTCAACCCCGCGCTGGATTTAGCGTTCAACCTTGAAAAGCTGACACTCGGCCATGTGAACCGCCCCCACAGCGCCCAGTTAGAAGCTGCGGGCAAAGGCGTTAACGTAGCACGCGTGCTGGCCAGCTTAGGCCATCAGGTGATTGTTAGCGGCTTTCTCGGCCAGCATAACGACGCGCCGTTCAGCTTGGCATTCCCCCACTACGGCGTAGAAGATGCCTTTGTACGAGTACCCGGTAGCACACGTATTAACGCCAAGCTGGCGGAGCAGAGTGGCCGCATCACTGATATTAACGGCCCCGGCATGCCGATTGAGGCGGCCCACTTAAATGCCTTACGAACTACCCTAGACGACTTGTTTCAGCGCCCCGCCCCGCCCCAAGCGGTCGTCGTTGCCGGTAGCCTTCCACCAGGTATTGATCAGCCGCTATTTGCTGAACTACTGGCCACCCTAAAAAGCTATGGCGTACCACTTTGGATAGACACCAGCGGCCCAGCACTGCTGACCGCCATTGCTGTTCAGCCTGCGGCTGTAAAACCTAACGAAACGGAACTCGCTGACTGGGCTGGCAGCGCGCTAGATTCACATCAACAACGCCAGGTCGCCGCCGAGCGACTGCACGCCAGCGGCATTGAGCACGCACTGATTTCCGCAGGCTCAGAGGGCGTTTTATGGGTTAGCTCACAGGGCACTTGGCAATCTACCCCGCCTAGCGTAAACGCCACTAATACCGTTTGTGCGGGCGATACCTTTGTGGCTGGCATGCTTCATGGGCTGCTCAGCGACTGCGCCCCACCAGACACCCTTCGCTTTGCAACGGCACTCTCTGCCGAAGCGGTTCGCCACGTCGGCGTGGGCACCCCCCACGCCGACGACTTTGACTTACTCCAACAACAGACTTTGGTACGGCGTCTTGACGACACCATCACCAAGGGAGCCACGCGATGAACCTGATTCTAATTACCGCCTGCCCCAGCGGTATGGCGACCACCTTTCTGGCCGCCAAGCGCCTTGAGCAAGCGGCCACGCGGATGGGCTGGAGCGCTCATGTGGAAATGCACGGCGAGATTGCGCCGCTGCAAGCGGCCACCGCTGAGCAAATTGCTAATGCCGATTTAATTGTGGTGGCCGCCGATCACATTCCTGCCCCAGAACGTTTTGATGGCAAGCGACTTTTCCAGGCGCCGATTGCCAGCGCCCTGCCCGACCCCAGCGCCTTTTTAACTCAAGCCAAGCGTGAAGCACCCATTTACGCGGCCCCTGCAACCCCGACAGCCGCTGCTACTCCGGCGAGCAACACGGGCGGCAAGAAGATTGTCGCTGTTACCGCTTGCCCCACCGGTGTTGCCCATACCTTTATGGCCGCTGAAGCGCTAGCCGAAGCAGGCAAAGCCATGGGGCATGCCATTCGTGTGGAAACTCAAGGCTCAGTAGGCGCTCAGGATCATTTAACCGAACAAGAGATCGCCGACGCCGACGTGGTCGTACTGGCCTGCGATATCGACGTTGACCCAGTGCGGTTTGCAGGCAAACGTATCTACCGCACCTCAACCGGCAACGCACTAAAAAAGCCACGCCCCACGCTAGAAGCCGCCCTTGTTGATGCTAGCGTAGAAAACGCCAACAGCGGTTCGGGCAACGCCAATAAGAGCGTTAAAGAGAAAGGCGTTTATAAGCACCTACTCACCGGCGTGTCGTTCATGCTGCCTATGGTGGTAGCGGGCGGTTTGCTGATTGCGCTGTCGTTTGTATTCGGCATTGAAGCCTTTGAGCAGGAAGGCACGCTGGCCGCTGCGCTTATGCAAATTGGCGGCGGCACCGCCTTCGCGCTAATGATTCCTGTGCTAGCGGGTTACATTGCCTACTCCATCGCCGACCGCCCCGGTATTGCGCCAGGTATGATTGGCGGTATGTTGGCGGCCGACATTGGCTCCGGGTTTATCGGCGGCATTTTGGCAGGCTTCCTGGCAGGCTACGTGGCCCTAGCGGTTACCCGCTACGTTAAGCTGCCCTCCAGCGTTGAATCGCTCAAGCCTATTCTGATCATCCCACTGGTGGCCAGCCTGGTCACCGGCCTAACGATGATCTATGTGATTGGCGAGCCTGTCGCTGCATTGCTAAGTGCGCTGACCAGCTTCCTGGCCTCTATGGGCTCTACTAACGCGGTGCTGCTGGGCATTCTATTGGGTGCAATGATGTGCTTCGATTTGGGCGGCCCCGTCAATAAAGCAGCCTACACCTTCGGCGTGGGCTTGTTGGCTTCAGAAACCTACGGCCCAATGGCAGCCATTATGGCGGCAGGCATGGTGCCAGCGATTGGCATGGGCATTGCCAGTTTCGTAGCGCGCAATAAATTTTCTGAACCAGAACGTGAAGCAGGCAAAGCTTCGTTTGTACTCGGCTTTTGCTTTATTAGTGAAGGGGCCATTCCCTTTGCGGCGAAAGACCCGTTGCGGGTTATTCCCGCTTGCATGGTGGGCGGTGCAATCACCGGTGCGCTTTCCATGCTGGTAGGCGCGAAACTAATGGCACCTCACGGTGGTATCTTTGTGCTGCTGATTCCCAACGCCATTACCCCTGCACTGCTCTACCTTGGCGCGATTATCATCGGCTCGCTGGCAACCGGTTTAGGCTATGCCTTTATCAAACGCGGCGCCGCCCACGTCGCCGTTACCAGCTAAACGCTTGAACGTCAGTGCTGAGCAGGCAGCCACCTGCTCAGCGCCTCTTTTGCTACGCATATTCCCCCTTACCCCACACCAACAACGGTTTATTACTAACTTTTCAGCCACCAGTCGCTTAACAGTTGCTTAAACCGGGGTTTTATGTAGTATTTTTACATAAATAGATACATAAATAGTACAAGGCACGAGCCAGCAACATAGCGCTCGTCACTTAATAATGATCTAAAACAACAGGACCGCCTTCTATGTTTCAACTCACCCGCAGCGTTACTTGGCAGGCACTTGAACGCCTGCGCGACAAAACCGCCAACGACCGCATTCGTGATTACTTCACCAATGACCCGCAGCGCTTTGAAAAAATGAGCCTGCGGGTGGGCGGCCTGTTTCTGGATTACTCCAAACACCATGTCTCAGATGAAGTGCTCAGCAAACTACTGGAACTGGCCGACCACTCTGCCTTGGTTCAGCGCCGAGCGCAGATGTTCTCTGGCGATATTATCAATGTCACCGAAAATCGTCCGGTACTGCACACCGCACTGCGCAATTTAAGCGATGAACCCGTGCATGTTGACGGCGATGACGTGATGCCGGAAATCAATCGCACCCGGGAACAAATCAAGCAGTTCTCAGAAGCGGTTAGAAGCGGCGAGTGGAAAGGCTATAACGGCCAGCGCATCAAAGACGTGGTCAACATTGGCATTGGCGGCTCGGATCTTGGCCCCAATATGGCGGTACGCGCACTGCTCAAATACCGCCACCCGGAACTGCACTTCCACTTCGTCTCCAACGTCGATGGTACCCATATCCAGAAGGTGCTTTCACGGCTAGACCCGGCGACCACGCTGTTTATCGTTTCAACCAAAACCTTCTCTACCCAGGAAACCCTGCTGAACGCCAAAACCGCACGGCGCTGGTTTCTGGAAAATGCCGGAGAAGACGCCGATGTCGGTGCCCACTTTATTGCTGCTTCCACCAACCGCAAAGCGGCGATGGAGTTCGGCATTCGTGAAGAGAATGTGTTCGAGTTCTGGGCTTGGGTCGGTGGCCGCTACTCCATGTGGTCATCTATCGGGCTGCCGATTGCGCTTTCAGTTGGTTTTGAAGGTTTTATCGAGCTGCTGGAAGGCGCTCATGAGATGGACCGCCACTTTATCGAAGCACCCTTCGCGCAGAATATGCCAGTTCTGATGGCATTGATTGGTATCTGGTACATTAACTTTGTTGGTGCCGAAACCCAGGCCATCGTGCCCTACGACCAAGCCTTGAACCAACTACCTTCGTTCCTGCAACAGTTGGATATGGAGTCTAACGGCAAGTCAGTCGATATTTTCGGCCACCCAGTTAACTACAAAACCGGCCCGATTGTTTGGGGGCAAACCGGCTCTAACGGTCAGCATGCTTTCTTCCAGCTACTACACCAGGGCACCCGCTACGTGCCGATCGATTTTATTGCCTCGCTGAAACCTGAACCCGGCGTGGAAGACCACCACTTCGCCTTGCTAACCAATATGCTCGCCCAGGCCAACGCCTTTATGGAAGGTAGCCAAGGGAACAGCAAAGAGCTGAGCCAACACGACCCCTATAGCTGCCCCGGCAACCGCCCTTCCAGCACACTGCTGCTGGACGAGCTAACGCCCAAAAACCTAGGCGCGCTGATTGCCCTCTACGAGCACAAGGTATTTGTGCAAGGCGTTATCTGGAACATCAACTCATTTGATCAATGGGGCGTGCAGCTTGGCAAACGCATTGCCGGTGAAATCAGCGAGCGCATCGATACCAACGCCGCCGACTTCGACACCTCAACACAAGGTCTACTGGAGCTGGTACGCGCTCATTTTCCTGGCGACAGCAGCGCAAAGCAAAGCGCCCCAGCCAGCGCTGATAAAAAGCCTGCTAGGAAGAAGCGTTAAGCGGAGAGTTGGGTAACCGTTAGATAAACAAACGCCTTGGCTGAAAAGCCAAGGCGTTTTTGGTTTGATCTTTGATGCCAGTATCGACACTGATTGAAGGCAATCAGAAGCCCCGAGCCGCCTAAATTAATCCGGCGAAAATTGCTCGAAGACCGTAAGCGTTCATTCCAGGACGTA
>NZ_JABUZF010000072.1:0-1629 GCF_014897885.1 Halomonas sp. 3D7M
AGGAGGAGTCCATATACGCGCTACGGGGTGGCTAGATTGCTTATGTGGCGTGATCTTCGCGAGCTGAAGCTCCCTCCTGGTATGGATTGACCTGTCAAGGGCACGGTTATCTTTCGTTCATTCGGTTGTCCTCAATGCCTAGGGGTCAGGAAGCGAAGGGCTATCTGCGACGGTGGATCTCTCTGGTATTCGTGGGTTGGTTACCGACCTGTCATCACTTCGTCGCGGAGCTACCCTGCTCTACAAGCGAGGGTCACCCAGCCCCAGAGGGCGGGGCCTCATAGGAGGGCCAGGGGTTCTCCCACCGGCCCGACGCTCCCTGACACCTAGACACTGGAACGTGATAGTCATGCGGTTGCCCGGCTTCCGTGCGGTTTGCCCATAGCCTCACAGGCAATCGCCCACATAAACCCCGTCAATTCGCGCGCGACGGCGGTGATAACCTGCTGCTTCATCTTGCCCGTGGTCGCCAATCGACGGTAACGTCCGCAGAGTCGTTTCTGTGCTTCCCAGGCGATTGCCTGCACCGTCGGCGTGGTCTGCTCGGCTCGCTTCTCAATAATGCGCGTCTTGCGCGCGGGGAAGCGATAGCTCCAGGCGGCCTCCACCAACACACGACGCACATGACCATTACCCGTTTTAGTGATGCCTCCCTGTCGGCGACTACCGCCACTGGAGTGCTCGCTGGGCACTAGTCCCAGGTAGGCCATCAGTTGCCGCGGTGAGTCGAACCGGCTGATATCACCCAGCTCGGCCAGCACTGTCATGGCGGTAATCAGGCTGATCCCACGCATCGCCATTAGCGACCGAACCACCGAGGCCAGTGACCACTCCATTAACGCCGCTTCCATTTGCTTCTCTAACCCTGCAACGCGTCGTTGAGCCTCTCTCACGGCCTCAATGTACTCCTGTAGCACGATCTGCTGAATCCGATTATCGAAGCGGACGGTCTCGAGCCAGCGAAAATGAACCGGTATCCACTTACTTTTGCCAGTGTAGACCTTGCCGTGGCGTAGCAAGAATGCGCTCAGACGTTGACGTGCTTTAAGCTCAATGGCCTTCATATCCTCACGGGCACGTGTCAGATCACGAATGGCTTCCTGCTCGGGCGTGGGCACCCAGACCGGCGTGAGTTCGCCAGCACGTGAGAGACGGGCCAGCATGACGGCGTCTCGTCGGTCGGTCTTGACGCGATCTCCCGCACGACGAGGAATCAGTGATGGGGCAACCACTTCGCCATCATGGCCGCTGGCCTGAATCTGGTGATAGAGGCCGTAACCACAAGGGCCAGCCTCATAACTGAACAACAGAGGCTGCCCGTTGAACCGCTGGCTGAGCTGGCGAATCATCTTGTCAATGGCCTTGGATTCGTTAGGAATCTCGCCACGAAACTCGGGCTCGAGCCGCCCCGCCTCGGCGATAGAGACGGCAATGGTGGCCTTGTGCACATCCAGGCCGATATAAGCGGCATGGACGTTGCCAGCGCCGCTACGGCGTTCACCAAAGGACGGTTGATTTACGCTAGACTGTTTCATGACCTGCCTCCCTTAATAGTGGCTCTGCGTTGTTGCCTCAACCTCAACATAACCCACGAAGTTGAGGAGGGGCAGGTCAATCCATCATGTCTAC
>NZ_JABUZF010000073.1:0-1242 GCF_014897885.1 Halomonas sp. 3D7M
TGCGGTTGCTATGGAGTAGCAACGGTCAGTGTCTGCGGATAGCAGGGGGTTAAAGGTGCTGGCATCAACCGAGGTGGTTAACAGGCAGCAGGTCGAGGTATCGCACTGATGTGCGGTCACTATGAATAGCGACGATAAGTCTGCGGGTAGCAGGAACATTGTTTTCTGTTTCTTGAACAAAAACAGAATAGATAGCGCAGATAAAACCGCGTTAGTAAGGCTTAAGCCTTTAAAATAGAGACTGTTTGTTTTCGGTGGTCAGTTGCCCACACACTGGACGCAATGCCAGACAAAATCGATATTACCTTAGCTGCTGATATCGCACAAGACGCTATCTTTAGGATCAGTTTAGCGATTTTTCAGCGCTTCTAGGGCCTTCAATGCCGCGTCTTCCCAGCTATCACCCAGTTGCATGTGCTGAGTAATCACCTTCGGAGAAATCCCGAACATCGCCCGGCCTTCAGGAGCTAAGTTGTTTGAAGCAGCGGCCTTGAGGCGCTTATTGTTAGCAGCTTTTTTCGGCTTCTTGCTGTCTGTTTTTTCGCCGAAAGTGAACACCAGGTGAGATACGCGACGCCCTGTTTTTCGCTGATCCCACTTCACCCACAATGGCGAATGTTCGTTAACCTGGGTGACGGCGGGCTCGATGACGCGCTTTTTGAAGTCCTTGATGGCAGGGTATTTACCTTCAAGCTGAAAAGTGTCACGCAGCCATTCCACGGTCACCACGCGCTCGCCAGCGTCGCGCCACTGGCATAGCAGCTCGTAGAGCCGGATCGCATGGCCACTGTTGAGCTTTGCAACGTCAGTTAGTGCGTAGCGTGTGAATTGCTCCGTGAGCTGCGTAAGGTAAGGAAGCATATCCTTAGTAAAACGCAGCTCAATGCGGCCTTCAGCTTTACGGTAACGTATCGACTGCACCCAGCCAGTTACCAGTGTTTCCTCCCGGCTGCCATTGCCATTGGGGCGTTCAGTGATCCATACCTCACGGCGTTTGAGCCGTAAGGCGGCGTCGGCTAGCTCCTTGTAGACTGAGTGCGACTCAGTGCCCACCATATCCGCATAGTCGGCCACGCTGACGCTATACAGGATTTCATCGGTGATCGATTGGTCTCGGCGTACCTGAGAGATACAGGCCAGCATGATGCGCTGCTCGGCGGGGGTGAGGCGGTAAGACGCTTCTACTAGAGCGTTGCTCTTGTAGATGGGTTGGCTCATTTGTTGTTGATTCATATGCCTACA
>NZ_JABUZF010000076.1:0-10587 GCF_014897885.1 Halomonas sp. 3D7M
GCTGAATATCGAGTGTCAGCAAACCAGCATCGACTTCCGCCTGCGCACGCGCTATCTAGATGAGCAAGCAGACGATCTCGACGATGCGTTAGCGCGTATCGAACGCTACACTGCCGAAGGCAAAGCCGTCTCGATTGGCCTGTGTGCGAATGCCGCGGATGTATTACCCGAACTGGTCAAGCGTGGCGTGAAGCCCGACATGGTCACTGACCAAACCAGTGCCCACGACCCGCTACACGGCTACCTGCCTGCAGGCTGGACCTGGGAAGAGTACGTGGCACGTGGTAAATCCGAACCACAAGCCACCGTAAAAGCGGCTAAGCAATCAATGGCCGTGCATGTACAAGCCATGCTCGAGTTCCAGAAGATGGGCGTACCCACTTTCGATTACGGCAACAATATTCGCCAAATGGCTCAAGAAGAAGGCGTTGAAAATGCCTTCGACTTCCCTGGTTTTGTACCCGCCTATATCCGCCCCTTATTCTGCCAGGGAATTGGCCCCTTCCGCTGGGCCGCGCTATCAGGCGACCCGGAAGACATTTACAAAACCGATCAAAAAGTCAAAGAGCTGATCCCCGACGACCCGCACCTGCATAACTGGCTGGATATGGCCCGCGAGCGCATCAGCTTCCAAGGCCTTCCGGCACGTATCTGCTGGGTCGGCCTGAAAGATCGTGCGCGTCTTGGCCAAGCCTTCAACGAGATGGTCAAAAACGGCGAGCTTAAAGCACCCGTCGTGATTGGCCGTGACCACCTGGACTCCGGTTCCGTGGCAAGCCCCAACCGCGAGACCGAGGCGATGATGGATGGCTCCGACGCCGTCTCCGACTGGCCGCTGCTGAATGCCCTGCTTAACACCGCCGGTGGCGCGACCTGGGTCTCGCTACACCACGGTGGTGGTGTCGGCATGGGCTATTCACAACACTCTGGGGTGGTTATCGTCGCCGACGGCACCGATGATGCCCACGCACGCCTTGGCCGCGTGCTGCGCAACGACCCGGGTACTGGCGTTATGCGCCATGCCGATGCTGGCTACGACATTGCCAAACAATCTGCCCGTGAAAACGGCCTCGACTTGCCGATGCTGAAGAGCTAATTCAACAACTTCAAGGAGCACTCATAATGACCCATCTCGATATTCAGCCCGGCAAAATGACACTGGCGCAAGCGCGCCAGGTCTTTCAATCCCCCGTCACGGTTAGCCTGCCTAGCAGTGCCGACGAGGCAATTCAAAAAAGCGTCGATTGCGTCAATCGGGTAGTTGAGGAAAACCGCACGGTCTACGGTATTAACACCGGGTTCGGGCTGCTTGCTCAAACGCGTATCGCCGATGAAGACCTGGAAGCACTGCAGCGTTCGTTAGTGCTTTCTCATGCCACCGGCGTGGGCGCTGCGATGGATGACAGCCTTGTGCGGCTGATCATGGTGCTTAAGGTTAACAGCCTGGCACGCGGCTTTTCCGGTATTCGTCGTGAAGTGCTTGATGCCCTTATCGCATTGATCAACGCCGAAGTGTATCCGCATATTCCGCTCAAAGGTTCTGTGGGTGCGTCAGGTGATCTCGCGCCGCTGGCCCATATGAGTGTGGTACTGATTGGTGAAGGCAAAGCACGCTACAAAGGCGAGTGGCTCAGTGCCGAAGAAGCGCTAAAAGTCGCCGGTCTTAGCCCGATTGCACTGGCTCCGAAAGAGGGTCTCGCGCTGCTCAACGGCACCCAGGTGTCAACGGCTTACGCGCTACGCGGCCTGTTTGATGCCGAAGACCTCTATGCTGCCGCCACAGTTTGCGGCTCACTGACGGTTGAAGCCACGCTGGGCTCACGCTCACCGTTCGATGCGCGCATTCATGAAGTACGTGGCCAACGTGGCCAGATCGATGCGGCGGCGGCCTACCGACATTTACTCGGCGAGAGCAGCGACATCGGCAACTCCCACGCCAACTGCGATAAAGTGCAAGATCCTTACTCCTTGCGCTGCCAGCCACAGGTGATGGGTGCAGCACTGACACAGATTCGCCATGTTGCCGACATACTGGCGGTGGAAATCAACGCGGTATCCGACAACCCCCTGGTGTTTGAAGATACCGACGACATCATCTCCGGCGGCAACTTCCATGCCGAACCGGTGGCCATGGCGGCTGATAACTTAGCCTTGGCGATTGCCGAAATTGGCTCACTGGCGGAACGACGCATCTCGCTGATGATGGACAAACACATGTCCCAGTTACCGCCCTTCCTGGTCGAGAAAGGCGGCGTCAACTCTGGGTTTATGATCGCCCAGGTAACTGCAGCCGCGCTTGCCAGTGAAAACAAAGCGTTAGCGCACCCGCATAGCGTTGATAGCCTACCTACCTCGGCCAACCAGGAAGACCACGTTTCCATGGCACCGGCAGCGGGTAAACGGCTATGGGAAATGGCCGATAACGTGCGTGACATCCTTGCCATTGAGTGGCTCTGTGCCTGCCAAGGGCTGGATATGCGCCACGGTCTAACTACCACTGCGCCGCTGGAGCAAGCCAGGCAGTTGCTGCGTGAGCACGTTGCCCACTACGAACAGGATCGCTTCTTTGCGCCAGACATTGAGGCGGCCAGCCAACTCCTCGCGAAACGCCACCTCAATCGTCTGGCACCCGCAAGCCTACTGCCCAGTCATTGACCCTGAACACAGCCAACGCGATAGATTCTTCATCCAACAAAGCGGGGTTCCAACTAATGAAAATCCTCGTCGCGGTCAAACGCGTCATCGACTACAACGTCAAAATTCGGGTCCAGCCAGATCATAGCGACGTCGACCTCACTAACGTCAAGATGGCTATGAACCCCTTCTGCGAGATCGCTGTGGAAGAGGCAGTACGACTGAAGGAGCGCGGCGTGGCCACCGAAATTGTGGCCGTGAGCATCGGCCCCACAACTGCCCAGGAGCAGCTGCGTACCGCCTTGGCATTAGGCGCTGATCGGGCCATTCACATTGTGTCTGACAAACGCATCGAATCACTGGCTGTGGCCAAGCTACTCGCCAAAGTGGTGGAAGATGAACAGCCGGGACTGGTTATCGTCGGCAAGCAAGCCATCGATACCGATAACAACCAGACAGGTCAGATGCTTGCTGCCCTAACTGGCCTGCCCCAGGGGACTTTCACCTCCGAGGTAATTATTCAAGATGATAAAGCCAGGGTGACACGCGAAGTTGATGGCGGTCTGCAGACCATCGAACTGGTGCTCCCGGCCATCATCACTACCGATCTACGCCTTAACGAGCCACGCTACGCCAAGCTGCCGGACATCATGAAGGCGAAAAAGAAGCCGCTGGACACCACAACCCCCGAAGAAATGGGTATTGATGTTACTACCAAGCTAAAACTAATTGGAGTAGCCCCCCCAGCTGAGCGTGCAGGTGGAATCAAGGTGAGCTCAGTGGACGAGCTGATCGACAAACTCAAGAATGAAGCCAAAGTGCTTTGAAAGGAGCTAACTTTATGAGCATTCTGATCCTGGCCGAGCATCACAATGGCACCCTGGGTAGTACTACAGCCCATGTGGTCGCAGCTGCAAAGGAGATCGGTGGCAATATCGATATCCTGGTGGCCGGCGAAAATGTCACGGCCGTGGCCGAGTCAGCCGCCAAGTTCGACAATGTCAATAAGGTGCGGGTTGCCGATAACGCCGCATATACCCATCAGCTTGCCGAACCGCTAAGCACGCTGATCTGCGAGCTCACGAGTGATTACAGTCACGTGTTGGCGGTGGCCTCCACTACAGGCAAGAATGTGTTACCGCGTGTGGCCGCACTAAACAACGTCTCGCAGATTTCCGAGATCATCGCGGTGGACTCCACCGATACCTTCAAGCGTCCAATCTATGCGGGCAATGCCATCGCCACCGTACAAAGCGACGATGACCTTAAAGTCATATCCGTGCGTCCCACTAGCTTCGATGCAGTTGGCAAAAACGGCTGCGCCACCATCGAAGCGGTCCATTACGTTGCTGACAGCGCAAAATCAATCTTCGTGAAAGAAGAGATAGCACAGAGCGACCGCCCCCAATTGGACGCAGCCAAAGTAGTCGTTTCTGGCGGCCGCGGCATGGGCAGCAGTGAGAGTTTCAAGCTGCTTGATGGAGTCGCCGACAAATTAGGCGCAGCCATCGGCGCATCACGAGCTGCTGTTGATGCTGGCTTTGTGCCCAATGATATGCAAGTGGGTCAGACCGGCAAGATCGTCGCTCCCGATCTGTATATCGCCGTGGGTATCAGCGGAGCGATCCAACACCTAGCTGGTATGAAGGACTCCAAAGTGATCGTGGCAATCAATAAGGACGAGGAGGCACCAATTTTTCAAGTCGCCGACTATGGGTTTGTAGGCGACCTCTTCGAGGCGCTGCCAGAACTGCATAGCAAACTATAGCGGCGGGTTAATTCACCTAAGCCATTACGCGGCCATAGGAGAAATACAAGTAACGCCCCCTACAGCAGAAAAGCACTGGGGTAGAACGCATATCCCCAGACAAACCTATAACGTCATCAATAAGTTAACAAGAAGCCAATAACAACGATGGAGACACATAATGCATAACTTGGAAGCCGCAAAAACGAATCAGGGCGGGTTATGGAAAGCTGCTATCGGCAGCTTAATCGGTATTTTGTTTTTCTTTTTACCCATACCGCTGGATGACGGAACGAGCAAAATCCCTCTAGTCATGATCATCAATGCAATCAAAGATGGCATGGGGGGGGCCGTCAAATATATGACTCTCGCACTTGCACTAATATTGGCAGCGACCTGGATCCTATCCCTAATAATGCCTAACTCCAGGATGGCTAGGTATCACAAAAAAGACGGCATCATGAATGGCATTCTTTTCATGTTAAGCGCCTTCTTTGCCATATTATTGGTTTTTGGCATTGGACCAGACTGGTTGCTTCACGATGATGTTGGCGGCCTATCTCTATACTTAGGTGGCTCGGTCTTCATCACGGTACTGGTAGCGGGTTTCTTTGTACTTTTTCTGACAGAGTTTGGTTTTTTAGACTTCGTCGGCACCCTCATGGAGCCATTGATGCGCCCACTATATCGCCTACCTGGGCGTTCAGCGGTGGACGCCATTGCCTCCTTCGTCGCTGCTCCAGCGGTTGGTATCTTCCTGACTAACAAGCTATATACCAGCGGCTATTATAACCAACGGGAAGCTGCTGGCATCGCAACCAATTTCAGCATCTGCAGTCTCGGCTTCTTCGCCCTGCTGGCTACCATCGGTGGTATCACCGAGTATCTTCCTCACATGATCCTGGTCTCGTTTATTATTAACTTTTCGCTTGCTGCCGTCATGATGCGCATTCCGCCTATCAGCAGGAAAAAAGACGAGTACTACGACAAACAAGCAGAGGATCTAATCGAAGAGGACGACAACGGCGTTAAAACAAGCCTGTTGGCAAAAGCTACCAGCCGCGCCTCTCTGCGAGCAGCGGAAGCTAACAAGGAAGATCTCCTCAAAGGCTTTTGGGCCGCAGCAACCTTTGCACAGAAGATACTTGCCTATGTTCTTAGTATTGCCACTGTCGCACTGCTTATTGCCACCTACACACCGATCTTTGACTACCTAGGCTACCTCGTCGAGCCCATTATCCAACTGACACAGTTACCAGATGCTGCCGCTATCGCTCCCACGATACTGATATCGATTGCAGAGATTGCACTACCTGCGATCATCATCGCTGGTGTAGATAATATAGATCCGATGAGCGTGTTCTTTGTTTGCACCCTCTCCACCGTACAGATCATTTTCTTCACAGAAAGCGCCAACGCGATGCTCGAGTCCAATATTCCATTAACTGTTCTCGAACTGGTGGTTATTTTCTTGATCAGAACGGCCCTAGCGATTCCGCTAGTCGCCATTGCGACGCACCTAATCTTTTAATGCTGTAAAAAGCATGGCCATCCGCCACTATGTGAAGGAGATAAAAAATGGAAACGGTATCTCGAGAGGAACTTCTTTCAACCCTGAGAGAGCACCTTGGTGCAGAACTCCTGAATGGCGATGATATTCCAAGCCATTATTATAGCGACTGGACTGGCCATACCCCCTGTCAACCACTTGCCTTATATCGCCCGACCACCACGGAGGAAGTGGCACGCTGCCTTGCACTGTGCCACCGATACCGAGTCCCAGTCGTCCCCCAAGGGGGACTGACTGGCCTAGCGGCAGGCGCCGAACCTACAGCGGATGTGGTTGCCTTGTCGCTAGAGCGTCTAACAGGGCCTATCGAGATCGACGAGGCGTCTGGAACCTTAACCAGTTGGGCTGGGAATACCCTAGAAGCCGTGCAACAAAAGGCTGAGCAACATGGTTGGCGATATCCGGTGGACTTTGGCGCTCGTGGTAGCTGCCAAATTGGTGGCAATATCGCCACCAATGCTGGCGGGCACGCAGTCATCCGACATGGAATGACACGCCAGCAGGTTCTGGGATTAGAGGTCGTGCTAGCCGACGGGCGTATCCTCAACCTGCTCAGTCCAATGATCAAGAATAATACCGGCTACGATCTGAAACACTTCTTTATCGGCTCGGAAGGGACTCTAGGAATTATTACGCGCGCTGTGCTGCGGCTATCGCCGCGCCTTGGACATACAGAGACAGTCCTCTGCGCACTCCCTAACTATGCGTCCACCCTAAACCTGCTCGCGCGCCTACGCCGTCCTGGATTGGAGATCGAAGCCTTCGAGGTCATGTGGAACTGCTTCTATACCATGAGTTGCGATTGGCTTCAGAAAATGCCTCCTATAGAGACACACCACGCTCTCTACGTACTTTGCGAAGTCGAAGGGAATGCAACTTTGGTGGAGGAAGCACTAGCGGAAGCCATGGAAGCCGGGGAGGTAGTCGATGCCGTGCTTGCTTCCTCCGAGCAACAAGCACAGCAACTTTGGGAGATTCGCGAGGCAACCGCCGAATTTCCCGTCAAGATGTCACCGATCAACTTCGACATCAGTCTTCCGTTACCAGAGATTGGCCATTTTGTTGAATCAGCTACCGCGGCCATCCTCAACGAGTGGCCTGCTGCAAAAGTGGTCAACTTCGGCCATATCGGCGATGGCAACTTACATCTAACAATCGATGCACGCTCTTTACCCGATCAGAATAAAGAAACGGTGCTTGCTGCAGAAGCCATCGTCTATCGCTTGGTTGCCAACTATGCCGGAGCAATTTCTGCCGAACATGGTATCGGCGTTTTGAAAAAAGCCTTTCTACATCACAGTGTGGATGAGCACGCTCTTAGTGCCATGCGAAGCATCAAGCAGAGCCTTGATCCAAAAGGTATTCTTAATCCCGGTAAGATATTCGACCTACCTCGGGACGCTAGCGATTTTTCATAAAATGACGATTTGAATCATTACAACTAAATTATCACAATCATGGCACATGAAATGGACATGACAAATATAACTGAGTTCAGCGCTCTTGCTCAGGCACGCTACTCCGAACTGAAAGCACAAAAGCTGTCAATCAACATGGCCCGAGGCCGTCCTTCAGCAAAACAGTTGGACCTATCCTCAGCTCTCCTCAACCTATCGGTGCCTTTCGAGAGTCAAGGCACAGATTATCGAAACTATGGAGGAAAGCGCTGCACCCCTGAAGCTCAGCAACTCATGGCAAGTATAATGGAATGTGAGCCTGATGAGGTTTTGGTTGAAGGCAGCTCAAGCCTAGCTCTGATGCACGATAATCTCGTCTATAGTTTTCTTAAGGGCAATCCAGACAGCCCTCGCCCTTGGCAGCAAGAGGATAGGGTCTCTTTTCTGTGCCCCGTACCCGGCTACGATTTTCACTTTCAAATGTGTGAATCTTATGGGATCAAAATGATCCCTATAACACTGAATGACGATGGGCCAGATATGGCAGAGGTCGAACGACTGGTCGCTGAGGATAGCTCGATCAAGGGTATCTGGTGCATCCCCAAATACAGCAATCCTACCGGCTGCACTTATTCGACTGACGTTGTGAGACGCCTGGCCAGCATGACCACAGCCGCCAAGGACTTCCGGATTATCTGGGACAATGCTTATGCTATCCATGCAATCAACGACAAGCAGGATGACGTCATAAATATTCTGGATGAATGCCGGCGGTCAGGGTGTCCTAATCGTCCTTTAGCTTTTTCATCGACGTCTAAGATCACTTTTCCTGGAGCTGGCCTAGCTGCGATGGCTAGCTCACCGGCCAATCTGGCTTGGTTCCTTAGCCAGACCTCAAAACGCTCCATACAGCCCGACCGTCTTAATCAGTTGCGGCACACTCAGTTTTTCCCAAATCTGAAGGCAGTGAAGCGCCATATGCAGCAACACCAAGAGCTGATTCGCCCGAAATTTGAGATCGTAGACAACACACTAACCAGCATCTTAGGTCGCTCAGAGCTCGCTAGTTGGACACAGCCAAGAGGAGGATATTTTGTTAGTTTCTACGCACCCACAGGGTGTGCTCGGCGCACCATTCAGCTAGCGTATGAAGCTGGGGTTGAGTTGACGCCTGCCGGTGCCGCCTTCCCTCATGGGTGCGACCCCCAGGATAGCCATATCCGCATTGCACCAACCTCCATCAGCTTGGACGAAGTACGATTAGCAACTGAAGTACTCGCCTATGCAACTATCATTGCCACAGAAGAAACAAGACAGTGAGTCCAACACTCGCTCAACTCGACAGGCTCACTGGGAAACTTCATTTTCGTTTCCCTATGAAATTTTACTGAGTAAATGAAATAGTCACAATTTAGCAAGAGTATTAGAATACGTGAAAGCATCCTTAAAGGTGTTTCTGGGTAAACATTGCTAGCGAATAGTGCCCTTTCCCTCAAACGAAACCACCCCGCTCAGTTGAGCGGGGTGGCCTCGTCAGCAAACACAGTACATTACTACCTTTATTGGCAATAATTACTCGCTATCGCTACCTGTATCTGTATCGCTATCGCTTGGACGCAACACCTTCGGGTTGGAGTTTCCCCATACCGTGTAAAGGTCGGCAAGTAGCGCGCCATTAAGGTCTTCAAGTTCTCCAATGGTAATTCGCTCGTCACCCTGGAGCCCGTAAAGCACCACTTCATCCCCCGCTTCCACTCCTTCCACATCTGTCACGTCTACCATGGTTGTGTTCATTGACACTTTACCCATGACTGGCACTCGCTCACCGTTGACCAGTACAAAGGCAGCATCTGTGAAAACACGGCGATAGCCATCAGAATAGCCAACAGGTAAGTTCGCCAATAAGCTATCGCGCTCCAACACCCTGACGTTATCGTAGCCAACGCCGCTGCCTTGCGCGTAATCGTTGACCGACGCTACCCGCGTGCGAAACGACATCACCGGTTTGAACTGTTCATAATGGGGTAGATCGCCATACAGCAAGCCACCCGGGCGCACCATATCAAGGCGTGCTTCAGGCACTTCCATAGTGGTAAATGAGTTGGCGGCGTGAAGCGTTAGCGCCTCGCGATCCAGGTTAGCCGTCTCGATTAACCAATCACTTTGCTCATGAAACGCTTCCAGCCCCTGGCGAACAAAATCTTCATCCTCAAAGGCAAAGTGGGTCATGATGCCCACCAGCTCTAACGACGCTAAGTCTTGAAGCTCTAACGCTTCCTGGCGCCCTGCTTCACTATCAAGCGCCATGCCATTGCGCCCCATACCGCCAGCATTCAGACCCAAATGATAGCGCAGTGTTACCCCTGCCTCAGCGGCATCGCTGGATGCTTGGCGGGCGGCTGTTATATCGCCGAATAACTCTTCCATGCCGTAATCAAAGGCACCGCGCACTTCTTCTGGTGTCGCACTGCGCACGCGCATTAAACGCCCATCGAAACCAGACGCCCGGACAACTCGCGCTTCTTCGTTACTCGCCACACCAATACAAGGAATACCTAACGCGATCACGGAAGGCATTAAATTAGCAATGCCGTGACCATAGGCATCGGCTTTCATAATGGCGCAAAGCTCCGCTTCTTCGCCCAATAATTCCAGAACACCGCGAACGTTCCCTTCAAAAGCCGATTGCGAGATTTCTACCCAGGCATTGGCACTCAAGTGTTCCGGGCTATCAACGAGCAATGCTTGGTCGCTCAGCAACGGCGCCGCATAACAGGTAGAAGTAACAGTGGCAGCAACAGCGGCAGCTAACAGGGTTAGTGGATATTTCATTATCAGATCCTTGATTCGTTTTCATTGTTAAGACCCCACCGCTCACACTACCCCTACTAAACAATTCTTAACGATAGCGCGTGCCGCGTTTATTAAAAAAAGCAGCGCTAGGACGCAATAACCTGATGAGAAGGAAAGCTCTTTCGCTGATTACTCTGACTGAAGGCGTGGAGCAACTCTTCTGCTCGGCGTGTATTCAAGCGCTGTCTCAAATCCTGATCCAAAGTGGGCTTAGGCCATTAACAGACTAAACGATCTGTTGGCTACACCGTTTATCAACGCTTATCTAATACATCCGATCGGCAACCTTCGCTCAAAAACACAATAACATTATGAAAATTAATAAAAAATTAATTTATAGACGCAGTTTTGGTTTGGCTTGCCATCAGTCAACGTAATGCAAAAAT
>NZ_JABUZF010000074.1:0-8515 GCF_014897885.1 Halomonas sp. 3D7M
AACAACTTCTTCAGGACGGCTGCTTTACGCTCTGCAGAATAACGTGGCACAAGGACTCCATGCCGCTCCCTCTGGATTAGATTTAGGCGATATCACCAACCGGACAACAAGGCTGACAGAGGGGGGTTTTTTAAAAGATCAAATTGGCCTGTTTGTGAGCTTAGTGATAGTGTTATAAGAAAATTCATAATCTCTTCGAAAGATAATGTTGTTTATGTAGGGAATAAAGACAGTGATAAAAAAGCGCGTATAAGGTTCTCAGGAGTGAACTGGTTTAATAGAACTTTTTATAAGTTAGATGGCAGGTTTGATGATGTTTTTTAGTTTTTTGGATAAGGCTAAGTGGTGCTGCTATTCTCTGGTATTGAAGTGGTATTATGAGTTAATCAAGTTTTTATAGGTAAATTATAATGATATTAAAACTATCGAAGGGTTGAAGGAGCAATTCATGAGTATTCTTGTAGTCGGCGGCGCAGGCTATATCGGCTCGCATATGGCCAAACAGTTGGTTTACGCCGGGCATTCCGTGGTGGTGCTTGATAACCTTTCTACTGGTTTTCGCGACCAAGCACGTTATGGCGAGTTAGTGGTCGGAGACTTGGCAGATACGGCGTTGTTAGAACAGTTGTTTAATAAATACGCATTTGATGGGGTAATGCACTTTGCAGCGGCCAGCTTAGTCGGCGAGTCGATGCAAAATCCTAGCAAGTATTATCGTAATAATGTGGTCAATACACTGAACTTGTTAGATGCGATGGTACGCCATGGTGTGAAAAACTTTATTTTCTCATCCACTGCTGCCACCTTCGGCGAGCCCGAATACGTGCCAATTGACGAGGCTCATCCGCAACAGCCTATTAACCCCTATGGGGCGAGTAAGCTGATGGTGGAGCGAATCTTACAAGACTACTATAACGCCTATGGCTTAAATTCGGTCTGTTTACGCTACTTTAATGCTTGTGGCGCGGACCCCGAAGGTGAGCTAGGCGAGTGTCACGACCCTGAAACACATCTTATTCCGTTAATTTTGCAAGCGGCCTCTGGCCGACGTGAATCTATCACCGTGTTTGGGCGAGACTACACAACCGATGATGGCACCTGTATCCGCGATTATATTCATATTGAAGATTTGTGTAGCGCGCATTTACTGGCCATGTGCAGCTTAACAGACGGTGTACGACAGGGGGCATTGGCCTATAACTTAGGCAATGGGCAAGGCTACTCTGTGCAGCAGGTAATTGAGATGGTTGAAGCGGTAGTGGCTGAAGATGGCTGTTCATTAACCGTGGAAGAAGGCAGCCGCAGGGCAGGTGACCCCGCCGTATTGGTAGCAGACGCAACGCTAGCGCGCGAAGCGCTAAGCTGGCAGCCTTGCTACGCTGATTTAAAAACCATTGTTGAGCACGCCTGGGCGTGGGAAAAGCATATTTGTAAAGGGGGGCTATAAGTACTCTTGAACAAGGCTGTATAAACGGTTCTGTAGATGAGAATGTACTGCCTAGTGTTATACAGCCGGTTGTAGTTTGAATCAGTTTGCATAGTATGAGCGGCTGACTTCATGGAAAGCGTTTTGTGTGAGCGAGCTGTAAACGCCTTTACTTTAATAGTAAGCCGATAAAGGCGGCTGTGCTGGCCTGTTGTTATTTTGAGTGTTTACCACGCTTGCTATTGCAAGTGTTTTGATAAGGTCATCTATGTTACCTATTTTTTTTGTTCATATTCCTAAAACTGCAGGCACGAGCTTTCGCAAAGCGACAGAGCAGCTATTTGGTAGTGAGCGAGTGCTTTATGATTACTCACCCAGTGCGGCAGAAACCTCGTCATTGGTTCAGAAATATGTCTATGAAGAGAAAGACTTGCTTGGGTTTTATCGAACTCTTTGCAATAACCATGTGTCGTTTTTAAGCGGTCACGTGAATGCGAATAAATTCGTTTATTTATTTAGTGTGAGCCAAACGGTGACGTTTGTTCGCGATCCGGTGCAGCGCTTGGTATCGGAGTACCAGCATTTTGTACGTCATCATGGCTACGAGGGTGATTTGCCTTCGTTTTATCGTAAGCCGCACTTTGTTAATCGACAGTCTAAAATACTGCAGAGTGTGCCGTTAGAAGCCATAGGGTTGATCGGCTTAAATGAAGCCTATGAAGATAGTCTTGCTATGTTCAATCAGCGTTATGGTTTGAGTGTTCAGTCGGTTGATATGAACATGGGGCGGGCAGATAAAACGACTAGCTATGAGCTGCCAAAAGAGCAGTTAGAAGAGCTAACGGCGCTTAATGAACAGGATATACGCTTATACCGTAGGGCTGTTCACTTGTTTGAGCAGCGCAAGGCGTTGTTTGATGATGGCAAGGGCTACGTACACGGCGCTGTTCAGCAGATGAGTGAGAAAAGTATTTCAGGGTGGGCGTGGCACGCTGAAAGCGATGTGCCTGTTGCTTTGGATATCTTAGTAGATGGCAAACACGTGGCAACGGTTGAAAGTAAAGATTTACGCCCTGCATTTTTGCGTTTAGGGTTGCCTCGTTCTGGTTATGTAGGTTTTCATTACAATTTTGAAGCACCGTTAGCGAAAGGAAGTGTGGAGGAAGTGATGGTGCCTGAAACTGGTCAGCTGTTGGGTAAGAGGCGTATTAAATAGCTCTTCTATATGGCAGTTAAATGAAAGAAGAAGCATGCGCTACATGTTTACTGGCATGTTTAAAAGTAATGTTTAATAAAATTTCAGTGTGATTTTTACGCCTTAGGTATTGCCGTGATATTTAAAAAAAAGTTGGGTAAGCTTGCTGTTAAAGACAATGTTGTGTCGAGCCTTCTATGAATCCGTTTGTTATCACTCCCCGTTATGTTCCTACTCATCAGTTAACAGCACTACCTCAGGATGAGGAGTTTGCTTGGTGTTCGCTGGGTGATGACCCTCAATTTAAGCTTAAAAAAGCGGCACTATTGCCTGGCTGGCAAATGTTAGAAGTGGAAATGGCACATGACCAACCCAGCGCAGCAGTTAAGCTTTACATGGATACTGGCGAAGGTATCAGTGAGGAGAAAAGTGTTTATCTGCCATTAAAGGATGGGCGCATTACTAAGCGGTTATTGTATGTTCCCCGTGGGCTTAAAGGAATTCGCTTAGATCCGTTGGAAAGTGAAGGACGCTTTAGTATTCGGCATCTACGTTTTGTATGGCTTACCCCCTGGTTTGCCCATGATCGTTTAGCCCAGCGCTTGGTGAATATGCATTTTCAGTGGCGCGGTTTTCAGAAAGTTCAGGTACTACCTGAACTAAAAAAACTTGCTGCTAAACAGAATGTTGGTTGGCGCGAGCTTGCTATGCAACATTATGAGACAACCTTTGAACGCTTTACGGCAGGCCGTAATTACCAAGCATGGCTGACTAACCAGCCGGTATTAACACAGGAGCAGATTAAGGAATCCATTCAAAGCTTACGCTATACGCCGCTGATTTCAGTATTGGTGCCAGTTTATAATCCGCCGATTGAGTTCCTAAAGGCGTGCTTAGATTCAGTACTTGCTCAGCATTACTTTCATTGGCAGCTTTGTATTGCTGACGATACTTCTACCGACCCAGCAATATCGGAATTGTTGGCTAATTATGTTGAGCAAGATCGACGTATTCACGTTGTTACACGTAAAACCAATGGCCATATTTGTGCTGCGAGTAATAGTGCATTAGCGTTGGCAAAAGGCGAATTTATCGCTTTGTTGGATCACGACGACTGTTTAGCTCCTGAAGCGCTGCTGGAAATGGCAACGGCAATCAACCACCAGCCGGATGCATGCCTCTTATATAGTGACGAAGATAAGCTGGATGAGCGTGGCTATCGTTACGACCCTCATTTTAAGCCTGATTGGAACCCTGATCTGTTACTTGCGCAGAATTATATTTCTCACTTGGGTTTGTATAACACTGAACTGGTACGTGCGCTAGGCGGATTTAGGGAAGGCTTTGAAGGTAGCCAAGACCATGATTTAGCGCTTCGGGTCAGTACTCACATTACACCACAGCAAATTGTACATGTGCCTAAAGTGCTTTATCACTGGCGCGCTGTAGAAGGCTCGACGGCGGTTAACAGTGAGCAAAAGGACTATACCTCAAACGCAGGGCTTAAAGCTGTAGCAGACCATTTATCTAGCCACTGTGCGGAAGCAGAAGTTGAACATGGCACGTTCCCGAATACTTACCGCGTGCATTGGCCGCTGCCCGAACAGGTCCCTTTTGTTAGCCTTCTGATTCCTACCCGTGATCGTGTTGAAATTCTTAAACCTTGCGTTGATGCGGTGTTAGCACGCACGGATTATCAAAATTTCGAAGTACTGATCTTAGATAATGGTAGTACGTGCCTAGATACGCTTAAGTATATGGATGCAATAGCTTCCCAGGATACCCGTGTACGTGTTTTGCGCTGGGAGCACCCCTTTAATTATTCTGCAATTAATAATTTTGGTGTGCAGCATGCCAACGGTGAAATTATTGGTTTAATTAATAATGATATTGAGCCCATTAACGCGCAATGGTTAACTGAAATGGTAAGGCAAGCTAATCGCCCAGAGATTGGCTGTGTAGGTGCTAAGCTTTATTACCCTAATGATACTATTCAGCATGCTGGGGTTATTTTAGGTATTGGAGGTGTAGCGGGCCATGCACATAAATACTTTACTCGTCATGCGATTGGTTATTTTACTCGCTTGCATGTTGCTCATAACTTATCTGCTGTGACTGCTGCTTGCTTGCTGGTACGTAAGCAGATATTTGAAGATGTTGCGGGCCTGAACGAAGAATACCTTTCGGTAGCATTTAATGATGTTGATTTTTGCTTAAAAGTACGTGAAGCGGGATATCGTAATGTGTGGACGCCCTACGCAGAGCTATATCACCACGAGTCAATTTCACGCGGGGCAGACGATAACGCTAAAAAACGTATGCGCGCAGCTGGTGAAGTGGCATATATGCGCAAAACATGGGCGGAAAAATTAGATAATGATCCTGCTTACAACCCAAACCTGACGCTGGTGCATGAGGATTTTTCGCTCCGCTAACGCTGACCAAGGGGCGGCTGATCAGAAGGGTTAGGGGGGATGGTTGGTGCTCCTCCTCGCGATCTGTAGGTATCCGAGTCAACGGTCGCGACTACTGTTGAAGTTGTTACACCGTTCTGCCAGCCATTACCCGGTAGCCCTCAGCTGGTGGGAGCGAATGAATGGTTGTCTGTGTCTGCCTGTGTTATTAATGCGCTTGAAAAATTACATAACGTGCCTGGTGGTTAATTAAAGCGCATGAATACACAACAGCCTTACTGGGTTTACCTACGAAGGGCAGTGTTGCGTCAGTCGCTACTCACTTTTGATGTAGGACACAATCGCCTTATATTCGCCATGTGGCGTTGTATTAATCGATTGCCATGCGTGTTTTCTCATGGTGATTTACCTTCAGGTAATGTGCTTGTTAACAGTGAAAGCGATGAAGTTGAATCGATTTATTGGGATCGCTGGGGGGGGGCTTCCTATTGGCTACGATGAAGCGTATTTTTTACGTGGGCTACCGTTTAAAAAAGCATTGAGTTATCTGCCTGAGAAACACGATTTACGTTTAGGCTTCACGATCATCAGTTTCTGGCAAGGGTTAGTGCAAGACTCTTAATTTCGCAGCACGCTAAAGGCAGAAGAGATAGTGCAATACTTTAAAGGTGCCATGTGAGCAAACGCGCCACGTTTGTCGTTCTTAGCGATGGTGGCCTACCGACTGAAGATATCTATTTTCTCGAATCTGCTGCTCCAGCGCTGCGAAGCCAGGGGGCAGCGATTGAGCGTACTGTTACTTCGCGCTCTTTTGGTGCAGCTTGGCGTCATGGCCGCTCTTTTTTACACCAGTATGCTGGCGCAAATGTGTTGCTATGCCGCTCGCTGCCGTTGAGCTGGCTGCGCTGGCTTGAACGGCATCGCCAAGCATTCGGCTATATCGGTTATCTCATTGATGATGATATTGGGGCGGCCGCCAATGACCCTACTTTGCCGCCAGCTTATCGAAAGCGTATGGCGCGCGTTGCTAAGCTTCAACCCCGCTTAGTGGCATTAAGCAATGAAGTAATTGCTTGCAGCGCTGTTTTGGCTGAGCGTTTTCGTCCTCTTCACCGCTGCGTCTCAGTATTAACGCCTCCTCTTATCGCTACGCTGCCAATAAAGACTCACTTTGAGCCATCTCCTTCATCCTCAGCACCGTGGCGGATCGGTTTCCACGGTACTCGAGCGCACCTGAATGACTTAATGCACATTGCTCCTGCGCTGCAGGCTATTCAGCAAACTCGAAATGACACACAGCTTGAGCTGATGCTGGGTAAGCATACGCCAACAGCCTTGGTAGAATTACCCAATGTTTTGGCGCCAGACCCGCTACCTTGGCACGCTTTTCGCAATTATCAGGCTAAGTGTCAGTTGCACATTGGTTTGGCGCCGTTGTTAAACACCCCCTTTAATCAGGGCAAGTCGTTTATTAAGTTTCTTGATATTGCTGCGATGGGCGGAGTGGGTGTCTATTCTAACCGCTATCCTTATACCGACGTGGTGAGCGATGGAGTTAATGGACTGTTGGTAGAAGATTCACCGAAGGCATGGCAGGCTGCCATCGAACAGTTACTTAATAATCCAATGGCGACGGCTAAAATGGCGAAGCAAGCCGCGAAAGACGCCAGTAAAATCGGTAATCCGCAGCGTGCAATAAGGTTTTGGCAGGCGCGCGCGGACCAATTAAATGTAAATGAGGGAGCAAGTAGAATGGATGCCATCGTTAAGGCGTTTTTTGATGAAACTCCAGATGCCAACATCGCAAAAGAGCGTGTAGCATTTGGAACCTCGGGCCACCGAGGGCGTGCCACAGATCGCACCTTTAACGCGGCACACATTTTTGCGATTACTCAAGCTGTAGTAGATTACCGGACTGAGGCAGGTTACCAAGGCCCTATGTTCCTTGGCTATGATACTCACGCACTTTCAAAGCCTGCCTGGGAGTGTGCCTTGCAGGTGTTAGCCGCCAATAAGGTGCCTGTATTCATTGAAAAAGATAATGGTATTACGGCCACGCCGCTTGTAAGTCGAGCGATCTTGCAGCATAACCACATTAATGACCTAACAGCACCAGTCGCTGCATTGGCTGATGGCTTGATTATTACGCCTTCCCATAATCCACCTGAAGATGGCGGTATTAAGTACAATCCGTCGCATGGCGGGCCAGCGGATACCGAAGCAACAAAATGGATTGAGCTTCGCGCCAATGCCTATTTGCTACGACAGTTATGTGACATATCTCCGGTTCCGCTAGAGCAGGCGTTGGCGCATGCGCAAGCGTACGATTTCACGGCCCATTATGTGGCTCAGCTGGGCAACGTAGTGGATATGGCGGCTATTCAAAAAGCCAATCTCACGTTGGGTGTCGACCCGATGGGCGGTACCGCCTTGCCAGTATGGCAGGCAGTGGCTGAACACTATGGCTTGAATCTTGAGGTGGTCAATACGTCTGTCGATGCCAGCTTTGGTTTTATGCCACTGGATCACGACGGTAAGATTCGTATGGATTGCTCTAGCCCTGATGCCATGGCTAACTTGTTAAAGATCAAAGATCGCTTTGATCTCGCTTTTGGCAACGACCCTGACGCTGATCGTCACGGCATTGTTGATGCCAATGGCTTAATGAACCCAAACCACTTTTTAGCAGTGTGCGTGGACTATTTGATTGGCCATCGACCTGAGTGGGCGGAAACACTCAACATCGGTAAGACGCTGGTGTCTTCTTCGATGATAGATAGGGTTGTGGCTGCCCATCATCGTGAACTCTATGAAGTACCGGTTGGCTTTAAGTGGTTTGTTGAAGGGCTGCACCAGGGGTGGCTTGCCTTCGGTGGTGAAGAGAGTGCTGGGGCGAGCTTATTAACGCGCGATGGAAAGGCTTGGTCGACTGATAAAGACGGCATTGCGCTTTGCTTGTTAGCCGCTGAAATCACCGCAGTCACTGGGAAAACACCTAGTGAATACTACCGTTCCTTAACCGAGCGCTTTGGTGAGCCATTCTACAAGCGTGTGGATACTGCCTGTACAGCAGAAGAAAAAGCGGCCTTTAAAAAGCTTAGCGCTAACAGCGTTACTGAAACCATGCTAGCCGGTGACCGGATTATCGCGGTGTTGGTTAATGCGCCGGGCAATGGAGAGGCCATTGGTGGTTTGAAGGTAACCACTGACAATGGCTGGTTTGCTGCGCGCCCAAGCGGTACTGAATCGCTCTATAAAGTGTACGCTGAAAGCTTTAAAGGCCCGCAGCATTTAGATGAACTGATTGATAGTGCCACTACGCTGCTTTCCGGAGTGTTAACGGGGTAAGTAGTGGGGCCGCGCTTACTTGTCCTTCGATTAGCATTACTGGCGCGTTGAAATTTTCATATCATGCCCTTTGAGCATATTAAATGGGTGGCAGGTAATTGAGTGAGGGTAAGCGCCATTAAACCGACCCAC
>NZ_JABUZF010000075.1:0-579 GCF_014897885.1 Halomonas sp. 3D7M
CCGAGTGGGGTTATCGGGAATCCAATTTGACCTTTTCAGCCGAAGCCAAGGTACTTAAATCGAAATAGATTCCCGCTAAAGGCATGCGGGAATGACAGCTGGAGAGAAGCATTCATTCCTGTCGCCCTATTAGGCACCGTGCCTCATCAGGCAACGTTGAAAGCCCAGTGTTAGCAGCGGGCAGTTACTGATCCTATCTGCTCGTTGCCTATTAAATCTTCCATGACTCCTCTCAGTAGCTGAGTGTGTGCGGTAGATGCGATACTTATATCAGGATTTATGTTGTAGCCGCCGATTAATGACTATTTTTTGTCTGTTTTCCGACTATGCCAAAACTAGGTATCAGCGGCTTTCACTACAGCCACAACGAGGCTGTAGAAAAACCCGATTTCGAGCCGTTTCCACTGCCTGTTGTCCTTATTCATTTACCCAGCCGGTCATCCGGCTGAGTAATATTAATATCGGCATTTAGCCACTTGAGCGCCCAGCTTAGCCCGCTGAAGACCGCCTGCTGGGTTCACAAAGCAACTTACTCCACTCTAAGCCCTTCATAACGCGGCCAAGTGGCCGTAATTCGCC
>NZ_JABUZF010000078.1:0-5916 GCF_014897885.1 Halomonas sp. 3D7M
TGCCTAACACTGCTGCGCCACCGCCTTCATAGCGATAAGTATGGGCTGACTGTCCTACAATGTACTCGTCACCGCGCTCGCAGTGGGCCATGAGTGCCACTAGGTTGCTTTGTGTGCCGCTTGGAAATAGCAGCGCCGCTTCTTTGCCTGCCTGCTCAGCCAGCTTTTCCTGAAACGTGTTGACCGTTGGGTCATCACCCCATACATCATCGCCCACTGGAGCGGCCATCATGGCATCTTTCATGGCGGGGGAAGGCCGAGTCACCGTGTCACTGCGTAGGTCAATCATGCGAAACTCCTGTGATGACAAAAAACTCTTTTCGAGCATACTGCATGTCTAATAAGCGCGAAAAGCGAAACCTCAATACGTAGAGAAAGGACAGAGTCATGCTCGCCACCGATCTAAAGCTCCGTGCCCTGGAACGCAACGATCTGCGCTTTGTTCACGAGCTAAATAATAACCAGAGCATCATGTCGTATTGGTTTGAAGAGCCTTACGAATCCTTTGATGAGCTCGAGGAGCTTTATAACAAACATATTCATGACAACGCCGAACGGCGCTTTGTAGCAGAGGACAGCGATGGGCATGCCATTGGTTTAGTCGAGCTGATTGAAATCGACTACATTCACCGCAGCGGTGAATTTCAGATCATTATCACGCCAGATCATCAGGGCAAAGGGTTTGCCCGGTCATTAATCCGTCAAGCGCTGCACTACTCGTTCACGATTTTAAACCTACACAAAATATACCTGATTGTGGCGGTGGAGAACGTTAAAGCTATTCATCTTTACGAGGAGAGCGGCTTCATAGAGGAGGGCCATTTGGTTGAAGAGTTCTTCATCAACGGCAAATATCGCGATGTGAAGCGAATGTATATCTTGCAGGACACTTACTTAGCGCAGTTGGCTTGATAAACAAGACGACAACACCTCAGGCCGAAAATTAACCAAAGGCTGAGGCGTTGTTGCTTACTGCTGACTCATATAAGCAGCGATGGCGTCGAAAGCTGCGCGTTGCTGTTGGGCACGATTAGCCCAAACCTGCATCACATCCACTTCTACTGTCTGATCTTGAGCAGCGAAAGATGACATGGCGAGTACTCCTAATTCAGAGGTTGAGGGACGGTTCAGCCATCCTGGGCTCTAGTGACCCTAGTTTAGTTATACATAGTTTTCTTTGTGCGATGCAGCAAGTTAGCTGCGGGTTAAAGTCTATGCGCATTTCAGCCCTTAAAGCTAGTCCTAAAGATGTAGGAAAATTGCTATAACGTGTAAGAAATGGCTTACAAAATCAATGGCTGATCATCTATATCCTTGAATGGAAAAGATTTTCATAATATAAAAAAGCCGACTAAAAAAGTCGGCTTGTGTCGTTATCTTTTCGTCTATAGGGGAGAGATGGCGATAAAAATGCTTCTTTTAGCCGAAATAGGCCGCTAATGCTTCATTAGCAGCATGCTGCCAATGGGCTTGACGACGCCAAAAAGCGAGTACCTCGTCATCTTGTGTCGATAATCCGAATGTAGAGATCATAAGGTGGTCCTCCTATTGGGACACACCTAGAGTATAGGCTATTTTTGTTGCGGTGCAGCATTTTAACCATTGTTAACAAAATAAGTGGTGCACAATCTTATGTACCTAGAATGGTATGCTGATGACATACCTATAACTAATCAATAAAACAACGAGCTATATCATGGTGCCAACAACTGCCGATTCTGACACTCTCAATCCTGAACCTATCTTCCAAGACCGCTGGGTGGCAACTCCACGTGGTCGCCTGTTTACTCGTACTTGGGAAACGTCTCATTTGCGCTCAGACGTGCCCATTGTCCTGCTCCATGACTCGTTAGGCTGTGTGGATTTATGGCGTAGCTTTCCAGCAGCGCTATGTGCGGCGACCCAACGACGAGTGATTGCTTATGACCGTCTAGGGTTTGGGCGCTCCGATGCGTGCCTGGCGCCGCCACTGCTGAGCTTTATCGACGATGAACCCTCTACTAGCTTTGCGGCACTTCAGAATGCGTTTCAGTTAACGCATTTTATTGCGTTGGGGCATAGTGTTGGCGGTTGTATGGCGGTGCACTGTGCAGGGCAGTATGTAGAGCAGTGCCAAGGAGTGATTACCATTGCAGCGCAGGCATTAAATGAGCCACGCACGCGACAAGGTATTGAAGAGGCACGGGCTGTCTTTCAAATGTCGGAACAATTTGCCAAATTAGAAAAGTATCACGGTGATAAAGCTCGTTGGGTACTGAATGGCTGGATAGACACGTGGTTACATCCAGCATTTGAACACTGGTCGCTTACTCCTGCTCTTCAGCGCGTTCACTGCCCCACGCTGGTGCTTCATGGTGAAAATGATGAATATGGTTCGCATCGCCAACCTGAACGCATCGCTCGCTATACCCGAGGTTCAGCACACAGTGAAATACTGCCGGGCGTTGGGCATGTGCCACACCGTGAAGTGGAAGCTGTGGTTGTTCACTATGTGAGAGAATTTATTGAGCGGCTTACGCCATAAAACGACCATTACACAGGGAAAAGTGAGGAATACTATGCGCTTGCGAATTTTATCCGACCTTCATTTGGAGTTTTTTGATGGCGACCGCGAATTGCCAGAGGTAGAGGCCGATCTCATCATTTTGGCGGGCGATATTCACCAGAAAACGGAAGGGCTTGCCTGGGCCAGGCAGCGGTTTCCAGCAATGCCTATTTTATATGTGCCGGGCAACCATGAGTTTTACGGTACCTGCATGCCGCTACTCCGTGAAGAGCTCGCCATCGAAGCCAAGCACTACAATATTGAGTTGCTGGATAATCGAGCGGTGACTATCGGGGGAGTGCGTTTTTTTGGCACCACGTTATGGACTGATTTTGCGCTCTATGCCGATGACCCAACGCACAACCCAGCAGAGACCGACGCTAAAGCATTGCGCTATATGCCCGATTTTAGCATCGTGACAACAGCTCAAGATCAGGTCTTTACCCCTCAAGCTAGCCAAGAATTACACGTTGAAGCACTTGCTTGGCTTAGTAATGAGCTTGAGCAACCCTTTGATGGGCCACGCGTTGTTATTAGTCATCACGCGCCGTTACACAGCTGCATTCCTGAACAGTATCTTGGCGATGCATTGTCCCCAGCCTTTGCCTCCCACCTACCTCAATTGATGGGCAAGATGGACCTATGGGTGCATGGCCACGTCCATGAGCCCGTCGATACTTTATGTAACGGCACGCGCGTCATCGCTAATCCAGGCGGTTATCCCTATGAGTTCACTCCAGCGTTATTTGAGCCGAGCTTGGTGGTGGAGGTTGATTGATAGGTCATTGAATTATCCTTCAATAAACCCTTTCGCTCTTGGATCCTGCATATAAGCAACGTTGAGTCGCCGCCAGGGCGTTGGTTGATGATCGGCAAAGAATAAATGTCCAGGCGACAGGGTAACTTTCCAGTCATCAGCCAGTTCACTCAATCGTTCAGATGTTATCGCTGCCGGTGGCTTTGCCCACACAAACATCCCGCCGGTAGGCTCGGTATAAACATCCCAATTAGCACGTTTGAGCATCGCAAGCGCCAGGGACATGTGGTTGGCAAGCCTAGCACTTAACCGCTCCGTCAGCTTTCGGTAACTACCGTTTTGAAGCATGGTGGTAATGACTTGCTCTGCAAAGCGTGAAGAAGAAATGCTGGTTAGCATTTTGATATCGACAATGCGTTGCACCATTGAAGAAGGCGCCGCGATATAACCAACGCGCAGCGAAGAGGAGAGGCTTTTTGAAAAACTGCCCAAGTAAATAACCCGGTTAAGGCCATCTAACGCAGCTAAGCGAGCACTTGGCGTATGTTGAAAGTCTGCGTATATATCATCTTCTATCAGTTTGAAATCGTACTGCTCGGCTAATTGTAATAAGCGATGCGCAATGGTGGGCGTTAGCGTTCCCCCTGTGGGGTTTTGAAAAACGCTGTTGGTATAAAAAAGCGTCGGCCGATGCTCTGCAAGTAATTCTTCTAAGCGTTCAAGATCAGGACCGTCGGCTAAGCGAGGCACGCCGATGACACGAACACGTTGCAGATGGAGTAGGCCAAATAGGTTGTAATAGCCTGGTGATTCGACGAAGACAACGTCTCCGGGTTCGAGAAGCAAGCGCACTAATAAATCTAGCGAATGACTGCTGCCGCTGGTGGTGACAATTTGCTGATGATTTGTCGTGATCGCTAAAAGCCGAAGTCGCTCTTGTATTAAGTGGCGTAACGCCGTGGGGCCTTGGGGGGTGCTGTATTCAAAAATGTCCGCGCGATTCATACGCGCAACTTGGCGGATCGCATAGGTTAAATCATCGCTCTCCCGCCAATGACTGGGTAACCAACCACATCCAAGGGGCAGGGCCGTCTCATCGGCACTAAAAAGTCCCCAAAGCCCGTTGGTCACTTCCTGCAGTGGGCTTGAAACTGTTTGATGCTCGCTTGGTGGACTATCGGCAACAAAAAATCCTGCCCCCGGTTTTGAGCGCACCAACCCTGCCGCGATTAAACGCTCGTAAGCTTCAATAGCCGCATTGCGGCTAACGTGATGTGTCGCAGCTAAATAGCGAATTGAGGGTAGGCGGCTGCCATTACCAGGTTTGTTTTGTTTAATCCAAGTGCTGATCGCCTCTTCAAGTTGCTGTGCAATAGGCGTATTGGCATGCCGATCAACTGTTAACTTCATAGATAGTCCTGCTGGATCAACTGTTCATTAAAAAACCGGAACAGTGCCTCAATAATAGTGGCCCAGTGTATCTTACCCCGCTTGAATAAGCGTGCGAGCTTTATGGTTCTTTTAGCAATCTCAAGTGAGTTAATGCATGAACCAGTACAGCGCAGCCCGCCTTGCTTTCGGGCTATGTATGATCACCACGGCCGTTAATTTGCAGGCACCGCTATATGGTGCGTTGGCAGCGCAAGGCGGGGTTGGTGTTGGTGCCACGACAATTGCGTTTGCCTGTTACGTAGCAGGGGTAATGCCTGTATTGCTGGGGCTTAATGGCTTGGCCGAGCGGGTAGGTTACAAAGCAATCATTGTCACTGCGTTACTGCTTAATATGTTGGCCACTTGCCTGATGCTAATAGCGCCTAGCATCGTAATGCTCGGCGTGGCGCGTTTTCTACTTGGGGTGGGGACCGCGCTGGCATCCGCGGTGGCGCCAGCCTATATGCAACAATTATGGCAAGGCGATGATAAACAAGCTTCTACCAGTTACGTCACGATTAGCAGCGCGCTTGGCTTCGGTTTAGGGGCAGCGGTGACTAGCGTTTTTATCGTTACTACGCCTAGCTTAACGCCCCCCAGTTTGTGGTTATATCTATGCATTAGCGCTTTCGCATTAATAGGCGTGTTGACGTTGCGAAAAGGCATGCCGAGCGGGCCGAAAGGCAGCATGCTCCGTTTGCCTAGCTTCCCAAATGGAGCCATTCGGTTTGGCTTTGCGATCCTAATTGCCTGGGCCACGGTGGGGCTGGTGATTGCCATATTGCCTTCCGCTTTAGACCAGCATGGTTTAAGCGTTTGGAGTGGTTTCGCTGTTTTCGGTATTTGCAGCTGTGGCGTGTTATTTCAACCCTGGGCCAGAAAGTTGTCGTCATATCGGTCTACGTTATTGGGACTTGCGATTCTGCCACCGGCTTATGGGCTGATTGCTTGGGGAGCTATCGCGGGGCACTTACCCATATTGCTACTAGGTACGGTCATGGCTAGCAGCGCCTGTTACGGCTTTATTTACCTGGGCGGATTAAGTGGCGTGTTAGCCGTGGCTGGCCCATCTTCTACCCAAGCGAGCGCTGGGTATTTTCTAATGGCCTACATTGGTTTCAGTATTCCAGTGATCACAACGGGAGTGCTTATCGATGCCCTAGCCCGGATTTCTCACAGGGTA
>NZ_JABUZF010000077.1:0-638 GCF_014897885.1 Halomonas sp. 3D7M
AAGACGACTGGAACCAAGTTCGACAACACTTCTTTACCGGCCATTATTATCAACTGGCGTCAGAACCTCTAACTGGCGAAGCCGCCGATGCGATTCTTCCAGAGAAACAAGGCGCTTGGGACACTCGCACGGTACTTAGCAGCATTCGGCGGGACAAGGCAGGCCGCTTACTATTGGGCAGCCTGGGGAAAGGTGAAGGCAAACCACAGGCTTACTTAACCCGTTGGGCCAATACCATAAAAGATCATTACTTCCCTAGGCTCGGCAACGTTCGCTGGGAATACACCTGGACCGGCAAGGTCGCGTTCACACCGGACCACACCTTACGTATTTTTGAACTGGCCCCGGGGATATTGTCAGCCACTGGCTATAACGGACGCGGCATCACTACCGGCACAGTGGTCGGGCAAGGTTTTGCTCATTACATTGCAAACGAGGATGACAGCCTGCTGCCGCTGCCGTTGTCACAGCCCAAACCCATCAAAGCCCGCCCGCTGTGGAGCTGCGCCTATGAGGGTGGTTTCTCGCTGTATCATGCAGGTCAGTGTCTACGAGTGCTGATCTAATCACGGTGTTATTGCTTAACAAAACAAAACGGATACACATAAAAAGCGGCCACTCTTCCCGCAGGCGAAGAG
>NZ_JABUZF010000077.1:654-2333 GCF_014897885.1 Halomonas sp. 3D7M
AAGAGTGGCCGCTGGTGCTCTGCCTAACGTCAATGCATCAGGCGAAAATAAAACCTTCCGCTAAATGTTTCACCTGCATTTCTTCAGAAGTAGCGAAATAGGTCATCACATCACCATGATCAACCGTCGGCTCTTCAAGTACATCTGACCAGTACGCAAAGCCATCAGCATCAGGAGCTCTATCAAAGGCGTTGGCATATAGCAGGGTCAGATAGTCATCATCACTGAAGCGACTTCCTTGATCATCGGTAAACTCTTCCGATTCGATGAAGAAATCAGCAATATCAAACATACTCACACCGTTTTCACGCACACCTGACCAGTAATTTAGTCCTGTAGCATCCGCCTCTCGATCAAACGCGACTTTATATAATGCTTGAAGCACTGAGATCTCGACCGTATCCGTGACATCGCCCAGTTCAACAGAAACTGTCGCTGTGCTTGATGCTCCCTGCGAGTCCTCAATCGAGTATTCAAAGATATCGCTGACGCGGTCTACCTCTTGTGAAGGCACAAAAGCCCCTCTCTGGTCGTAGAGGAAATCACCATTTTCCTGAACGGTGAGAGTCGCACCAGATGACAAAACAAGCGCGGTATCAAAAAGAACCTCTTGACCATCAATATCAGTGATTGAGAAGTCATCACCATCAACCTCCTGGTCAATGCCGTTGCCATTGTCTTCCAACAGGTTCCCACGCAGTAACCAACCAAACC
Organism: Halomonas sp. 3D7M; assembly: GCF_014897885.1. Classification (NCBI taxonomy): domain Bacteria; kingdom Pseudomonadati; phylum Pseudomonadota; class Gammaproteobacteria; order Oceanospirillales; family Halomonadaceae; genus Halomonas; species Halomonas sp. 3D7M. The sequence continues at coordinate 1,369 of NZ_JABUZF010000077.1, forward strand.
GGCTCGAAAATTCATCGTCACGTGCAATAGGTGCGCTGTTTACCCCTCCATCATCGACATCCGGTATAGGCTCTGGATCCTCGGGGGTTTCTGGTAAGCGGAATCCAATGGCACCAGGGTCAACAATAACGCCGTTAGCGGCGCCATCAGAATCAAACTCACCGCCATCCTCAATGACAAAATCAAAGCGTAATTTATTACCTTCATTTGTCAGACTACCGCCAAAGGCTGCACTAGCCAGATTTACCCAGTCTCCAGCCGCGTTCTGCTTCCAGTAACCATTGGCCTCAACATCATCGGCGACGAACAGAGAAAACACATTAGACCCACCAACGGTTTCTATATCCGCTTCAAAAGCGATTAAACCAAATGGCATATCAAGGTCATCTGGTCGGTCATTCGGCGCATCCAACTGTCGCACATTACGCAACGTTAGTAAGTCATCATCGCTCTCGGCGTCACGGCTGCCGTTCGACGTCAGCGTGATAAACGCTTCAGGGGCATCTTCGGGATTAGAGACAGCCGTCGGCGTCAATAAAAACGGTGTAGAACTGACATTGCTTTGCTCGGCGTCAGAAATGCCGTCGCCGTTGCCATCACCGGTAGTGCTTCCATCTAGCGATGGTACGCGATTTTCATCTTCATTCGAAATGCCGTCATTATCGCTATCAGGATTAGCACTAATAGCAGACGTTGGCATCGATGTAATAGTTTCGGCCGTGCCCTGCTGATCGGTATAGCTGGCACGCACGCTGATAGCAGTGCTCACATCCGCTTGGGTCAGGGTGTAAGTTTCACCCGTCGCATCAGTGATTTCATTACCATCGCGCAGCCAGTGGTAAGTTACTGTGCCCAGGCCGTCTTCATCGGCTAAGGTGTTAGACGCCGTCAGTGTCTGATCTTCTACTGCATCGCCTGTGATCGTGACGTTGCCAGTGGGCGCATCGTTGACGTTGGCCACGCTC
>NZ_JABUZF010000080.1:0-1425 GCF_014897885.1 Halomonas sp. 3D7M
TACGTCCTGGAATGAACGCTTACAGTGGGATGTAGGAAATCAAAACCGACACTAGCGGCGCTGGTGGTGTCGGTCTTCGGCCAAATGCGGATGTTGAGAAAATGTTGGTATAACGTTGTGATGAACGATGATCTTGTTAGATATTAATCATACTTAGCACCATCTCATAGTCACGGCTGAAATTAGAAAGGCAGTTCAAGTCATTTGCGAATTTTACCCTGAAGTCAGCAACCTCCTTGCTTTCAATTTCAAATGTTTTATGAAAATTGGATTCAGGAACAACAATTATTGGTGGTTGTTCATAACTTAGAAATTGGTCCGCCGTAATATCAATAATTAAACCAGAATACGAGAGCCATATATGAGTTCGTAACTCTTCTTTACTTCCACCATGAATACCGTGAACTCGATAGCTATCCTCATGTCCGTTGTCAGTGAGAAATGCTGCCAGTAATAGCGATGCGTCATCACAGCAGGCATGAGGAAAGTTTGTGCAGCCCAAACCTGTTTCAAATTCATTCTTAGGGACACTCACAATTGCATTTCTAAATGCTGTTGCGAGCTGAATAATTGGCTCAATTTCCATTTATGCTCCTTTGCCTAACGCCTTGAATAAGCCGTCGATTGGAGCGGTAGCGAAAAACGGTCGGCTTGAGTCATTCGTTAGCACTTTTATGAAACATAGTGACTACTGAAAAATCTGACTCGTATTTTACTTCTATTTTTTCTACAGCCGACACCAAATCCTCGTTTGATATAGCCGAATCTTTTTCTGAAACGATTTTTTGCTCGATAACAACATCTTCACTTATCAACCGAAACCTGCCGTTTTCTATTCCTTCAACCGTACCAGTCAAAACCAAAATCGCCCCAATAACATGGCTTCCAATTGGTGTTGTGACCAAGAATATACACGCTGTTGGTTTTAATGGATCGTAACCATCCCCGTCAACATCAAACTCGACTTTAAACACACTTGGAGCGGCTCCAGAAATGCTGTGCATTTGACATATCTGAGAACCATGTCGAGATATTTCTTCTAAAGATATATCAACAATATCATTGACTTCAAAATCGGAAAGAATACTAACAGCACATTCTAAAGACTGAAGCTCATCTGAAAAGTCAAACTCCTGTCCGGAGCACCCGACTTGAAGCTCAAGTTTAGGAAGGCTTTCGAATAAAAACTCAGCAAATAATTTCTTACCAGAAGAACCAAGCAGGTTTAGTAACTTAATAGCATCCCTAAACTTTTTAACTTCTAGCCGAATTCCTTCTCCTATTGAGAAAGAATAGCTTGCAGAGCCCGTATATGGATTAAAAGTCAGGTCAAAAAATTCACCCTCGACCCTCATCTTTTTTAAAGCATTCGGAACCATCGCATTAAATGGTGAGTTATATAGCTTAGCAATAAATGACAAACCA
>NZ_JABUZF010000088.1:0-18375 GCF_014897885.1 Halomonas sp. 3D7M
CCCGCGCGGTGACATTGGGATTGCCATCTCGGTCACCGCCCATCCAGGAAGCGTAGCGAATAGGCGCGGCATCTAGCGGCAAACGCTCTCCGGCAGTATCGAGTAATAAATTATCCAAATCGCGATGGAAGTCTGGCACTGCCTGCCATAAGGAGTTTTCGATAACCGCGAAGCCCCATTTGGCTTCATCAACAGGGGTTGGCCGCTCATGACGAATCTCATCGGTATGCCACGCTTGACTGATCAACTCTTCCAAGCGCCCCTGGGCGCGGGTTCCACGCTCTGGGTAGTCTTCAGAGCTTTCAATCGCGGTTAGGCACTCGTCGATAGCATCATATTTCTGAATCAACGTACGGCGAATAACTTCTGTGGGGTGGGCAGTCAGCACTAGCTCAACGCGCATACTGGCCAGGGTTTCTACTAACTTACGGGGCGAATTACCCGCCTGCTGTGCACGGCTTAGCAGTTCACCAAGCACTGGCTGGGTACCAGGCTTGTAGTCTTCCACCCGGCGAAAGCGCGCCCGGTAGTGCTGCTCAGCAATATTGGCAAGGTTCAAAAACTGGTTAAACGCGCGCGTCACTGGCAGCAGGTCGCGTTCGGGCAACTGGCGTAGATACTCAATAAGCTCACGCTGCTGCAATGAATCGCCCTGACGTCCCCGCTTGGCATGGGCACGAATCGTTTCAATTTTATCAACAAATGACTGGCCTAAATCATCGGCGATCGTACGGCCCAGGCTATCACCGAGAATACGTACGTTATCACGTAGCGATTCGTGTAGGTCGTGACTCATTGGCATGGCCTCCTTGCGGGGTCGCATTAGTTGTTAAGGGATAAGCGTTTTTTCTTGTGCTTTAGCGGCTTGCCAGTGTGCTTCCATTTCATCCAGCGAGGCATCGGTTAGCGGACGCGCAGCGGCGGCAAACTCGCGCTCTACGTAGCGAAAGCGGCGCTCAAATTTGGCATTCGTGGTACGCAAGCATTGTTCGGGGTCAGCACCCAGTGTGCGAGCTAAATTAGTCACTGCAAACAACAAATCGCCGACTTCTTCTTGAGCGTGCTGTTGGTTACCCTCGGCAAGGGCTTCTTCAACTTCAGCGAGCTCTTCACGGATTTTGTCCAGTACACCGCTGGCATCCGGCCAGTCGAACCCGACCCTGGCAGCACGCTTCGAGAGTTTAGCGGCACGACTGAGCGCTGGCAGCGTACGTGGAACATCGTCAAGTACAGAGGGCGTGCTTTGCTGCGAACGCTCAGCGCGCTCATCGGCCTTGAGCGCTTCCCAACGTGAATTAACGTGCTGGGTTTGTACGTCCTCGGCACTCACCCCAGGTGGACGTCGTGACGCTAGCGTGCCATCAGGAAATACATGCGGATGACGGCGCAACATCTTTACGGTCAACGTATCGACGATGTCGTGAAAGTCGAAGCGCTGCTCTTCGGCACCAAACTGGGCGTAGTAGATCACTTGGAACAGCAGGTCACCCAACTCGCCGGGCAATTCATCAAAAGCGCGCCGCTCAATAGCGTCAGCGACTTCGTAAGCTTCTTCCAGCGTATGGGGCACGATGCTGTCCCAATCTTGCTTAATATCCCAAGGACACCCCTGTTCCGCATTGCGAAGTACCGACATCAATGTCAGCAGATCCTCTACGCTATAACGCATCAGGCGCCTCCTCTACGGACGTTTTTCTCTGGGTCGGCATTGCGCAGGCGACGTACTTCCGTCACGTTGGGCAATTGCTGGATACGGGAAAACAAGCGGCCTAGCGCTTCAAGACCGTCGACTTCCAGCGTGATGCGCAGTCGCGCGATCCCCTCGTCAGTATCCGTCAGCGTATTAACAGCTAATACATTAACCTTCTCGTTGCCTAGTAGCCCGGTTACGTCGCGTAGTAAGCCGGAGCGATCCCAGGCTTGAATTTCAATCGTGACGGGATAACGGGTGTGGGCACGTTCGCCCCACTCTACTTCGATAATGCGCTGGGGCTCTTCCATGCGCAATTGAAGGATGTTGCTGCAATCCTGGCGATGGACGGTGACGCCGCGACCTTGGGTAATAAAGCCAACAATCGGTTCGCCGGGCACTGGCCGACAGCAATTCGCCATGCTGGTTTTTAAGTTACCGACACCCAGCACGGTGATGTCGCTTTTAGTTGCTTTGCTTGGCTGGCGGCGTGGCTTCGCCAGCAACCGATCTAACTGTTCTTGGTCGTCCGTTTCACCAAACAGCTGCTGGGCTTGATGAAGTACTTGACCGATACGCAGGTCGCCCGCGCCAAGCGCCGCATACATATCGTCGGCGTTTTGGTAGTTAACAGCAGCGGCAAGCTTAGCAAGGTCAAGCCCTTCAACATCCAAACGGCGCATCTCTCGCTCGAACAGCGCCCGTCCTTCGTCTAGGTTCTGGTCTCGTGCTTGGTACTTAAACCATGCCTGAATCTTCGCCCGCGCGCGTGAGGTGCGCACATAGCCCAAACTGGGGTTTAACCAGTCGCGGCTGGGGCCGCCTTTGGTGGCCGTTAAAATCTCGACTTGCTGGCCGGTTTTTAACTTATAGGTAAGCGGTACTATCCGGCCATTAATCTTGGCACCACGGCAGCGGTGACCAATTTCGGTATGCACGCGATAAGCGAAGTCGATGGGTGTGGCAATACGCGGCAGGTCAATGACATGACCATCGGGAGTGAACACATAGATACGGTCTGGCGCAACGTCGCTGGAAAGACCTTCACGCAGGTCGCCAAAGCCACCCACTTCATCCTGCCACTCAAGCACTTGGCGCAACCAGGCAATCTTTTCTTCATAGCTACGGCTTTTGGCGTTGGTATCATGCCCTTTATACCGCCAGTGTGCGCACACGCCTAATTCTGCTTCGTCATGCATAGCAAAGGTGCGAATCTGGATTTCCAGCACCTTATTTTCTGGCCCCATCACCGCGGTATGCAGTGACTGGTAACCGTTTTTCTTCGGGTTGGCGATATAGTCATCAAACTCGTTGGGTACATGGTGCCAACGCGAGTGAACAATTCCGAGTACGGTATAACAATCGGCCACATCAGGCACTAAGATGCGCACTGCGCGCACATCGTGCACCTGGGAAAAATCAATCCGTTTGCGCTTCATTTTGCGCCAGATTGAGTAAATGTGCTTGGCTCGCCCATCGACGTCGTAGTGGTGAATATTCTGGGCTTCCATCAAGCTCTTGATGGTTTCCACCACGTCATGAATATAGCGATCACGATCTAAGCGCTTTTCCGCCAGCAGCTTAGCAATCGCTTTGTACTCATCTTCATGCAGATAGCGAAACGATAGGTCTTCAAGTTCCCACTTGATTTGGCCTATCCCAAGCCGGTGAGCCAGCGGCGCATAAATATCAGCCACTTCACGCGCAACTTGTAAGCACTTTTCACGGGGCGCATCTTTTACTTGGCGCAAAGCGCAGGTGCGTTCAGCAATTTTGATCAGTGCAACGCGCACATCTCCGACCATGTTAACCAGCATTTTGCGCAGATTTTCCTGCTGATTATGCTGGCTCATACCATGGTTGGGCGCTAGTGGGTAGCTAATGGCTGCCATTTGCAAAACGCCATCAATCAGCTTAGCGACTTCTTCGCCAAACCGTTTGGTAACGGCGTCTATACTCAGCAGCCCTTCGCGAACCGCGCGATACAGCACGGCAGCCTCAAGGGTTGCTTGATCAAGCTTGAGTTCGGCCAGAATGTCGGCCATTTCCAGCCCCATTCGAAAACTTGAACCTGGCGAGAGCCACACACGGTGGGTTTGCGGCGCCTCTCGCTCCAACTGTTCAGCAAGCTCGCATGCTTGCAAAAGTCGTTCGGGGTCGCGTAGGCGCACATCCTCTTGAAGGCGCGCTAACCACTGCTGTATGTCCACCTTTCCGCTTTCGGTAAGCGGCTGGTCTTCACGCACTTTCACCATGACAATCATTCATCCTTTCAGGGTGACGGCTAGCCACTTTCCGTCACCGAGGCTTGATGCAATGGGCAGGCTAGCCCTCGTATTCAAATAGCATCAGCGTTTCCAGGTGAGCAGTGTGTAAAAACATATCGGCCACTGCTACTTGCTTGACGCGATAACCTGCATGCACAAGATGTGCCGCATCGCGAGCAAGCGTTGCCGGGTCACAAGAAATATAGGCCACCCGGGGTACATTGTAACTACCTAATACTTGGCAAACTGCTTCTGCGCCGCTGCGCGGCGGATCCAGCACAATCGCATCAATTTGCTGATGCTCGCTCAATAGCATTTGCACCTTTTTGGCATCACTTAAGTCTGCTTGCTGGGCATGCACATCCAATAGATTAGCATCAGCGTTAGCGGTAATTCGCTCCACCATCGCTGGATTGCCCTCTACAGCAAGCACCTTTGCTCCTGCGGCGGCTAACGGCAAACTGAAGTTACCAATCCCAGCAAAGAGATCTACGAGCTGTTGCCCTGGCGCTGGCTTTAACCATGCTACCACCTGAGCTACCATCTTTTGGTTAACCTCAGCATTTACCTGTAAAAAGTCACCTGGTGAAAAACGTAACGTCACTAGGCGGGATGCTTTATCACCCGGCAAACAGTGTTCACTTGTGGGTGAACTCGCTCTTTGAATTCCGAGTTCATCAAGATTAAGTACTTCTTGTAGAACGGGTGTAGCGCCACCATGTGCACCATTCCAGTGCAAAACAGGCGTTTCCCGCCCTAACCAAGTGCCGAGCGAGACCTGCTGCTGTTCCGCAAACTGCTGCCAGCGAGCCCTATCTTGATCATGGGCTTTTAACTGACGCACTAGCACTACTGTCGCCTCATCGGTCGCCAGTAATTCGACATGGCCAACGAGACGGGGCGAGGCTAATGTTGCCAGCAGTTGCCGTAACGGAAGAATCAATTTGTTCAGCGCTGGCACCAGCACATGGCACTGCTCAATATCAACTAATCGGTGGCTGTTGGGTGCTCGAAATCCCAGTAGAACATTCCCCTGACCATCTACCCTAACCCCCAAACGGGCGCGACGTCGGTAGTGCTCGCTACCACCATCTAACGCAGCAATAGGACCTAGCGTAAGGCCCTGACGCGCCATTAGCTCGGTGACAACGTCGCGCTTATGCTGGCGTTGTGCAGTAAGATTAAGATGCTGTAAATCACAGCCTCCACACTGCCCAAAGTAAGTACAGGGAGGCTCAACCCGCTGTTCTGAAGAGGTGAGCCGGTTTTTTATATGCGCTTCGTCATACCGCTTACGCGTCACGTGTATCGCGACATCGACATGTTCACCAGGAAGCGCTTGGTCAATAAAGACTGTTTTTCCCTCGACACTGTGCGCTACACCACGGCCATCATGAGCTAAACGCTCAACCACCAGCGTTGTCGAGGTATCATCTTTTGACTCAGTTTTACGGCTAGGTTGGCGAACTAGCCCTGAGTGTCCCGAGGCGGGGCGAGATGGCCGCCGCTTACCCAACATGGCCATCTATAACTCCGGGGCAAATAAGCCTGTGGAAAGGTAGCGATCGCCTCGGTCACAAACGATGAAGACAATGACCGCGTTCTCAGTTTGTTCTGCGATACGCAGTGCTCCAGCCAAGCTGCCACCTGACGACACCCCGGCAAAAATACCTTCTTCACGCGCCAGGCGGCGCATGTGGGCTTCTGCTTCTTGCTGAGAGATATCAAGGGTAATATCAACCCTTGGTGCTTCAAAAATCGACGGCAGGTACTCTTTTGGCCAACGACGAATCCCCGGTATGCTCGCACCATCCGCCGGTTGTAAACCGACAATTTGGATCGCTGGATTTTGTTCCTTGAGATAGCGAGACACCCCCATGATGGTGCCAGTTGTCCCCATTGAACTGACAAAATGCGTCACTTCACCGCCGGTTTGCTGCCACACTTCGGGCCCCGTTGTGCGATAGTGCGCAAGCGGGTTATCTGGATTGGCAAATTGGTTTAGCGGTTTACCTTCGCCTCTTGCAATCATCGCATCGGCAATATCTCGCGCCTCTTCCATCCCACCTTCTTTGCTCGCTGACACCAATGTGGCACCGTAAGCCGCCATAGCCTGCTTACGCTCTTCAGAAGCGTTTTCAGGCATGATTAGCGTCATTTTGTAGCCTTTGATAGCAGCGGCCATGGCCAAGGCAATACCCGTATTACCCGAGGTTGCTTCCACCAGCGTATCGCCTGGAACAATATCGCCCCGTGCTTCAGCTTCACTTAACATAGAGAGGGCCGGGCGATCTTTCACCGAACCAGCAGGGTTATTGCCTTCTAGCTTGGCTAGAAGCGTGTTATTACGACCAGCCGTTATGCGCTTTAAACGAACCAGTGGCGTATTGCCAACCACATCTTCGAGCGTCGGATAATTCATCGTACATTCCTTATCATCACCATTATGCTGCATTATATCGGCGCTGCCGTTAGCTTGACAGGCAACCTCATTGAATCAACGAGCTTCTCTCATGTCTTTAAACACGCGCTTACTCTTTGCGTTACTCGGGCTTCCACTTCTTGTCTATGCCGTCATGGCACTATTGCTGGTGGTGCAAAGCGAGACCACCGGCCGTGACATGCTAGAAGAGCGCTTAGTTAGCGCTGGTGAATTACTGGCACCAAGCCTGGGTAACGCCATGATAGATGGCGACTTGCCTCGTTTGGAAGCCATTGCCAGACAGCTTCTGGAGCACAAAGGGTTACGTGCGGTGACGCTTTTCGACGAGCAAGGGAGTCGCTTATTGGTACTGGGACATTCGATACCTCCCCCCCCTCGCCTAAATGTCCCCAATGCTACGACACTCACCATGGATGAAGCTATTTGGCGTTTACAGGTACCTCTAACCACGTCTTACGGCCAACCATTTAATCTCGCTAATACTGGCTGGCTTGAAGCCGAAATGGACATACGCACGCTTAAACTGGAGCGCTATAAGCTCATTGCTAGCCTCAGCTTAGGCGGCATGCTGCTTGGGCTGCTGCTTTTTTTAGTCGCGTTTGCGATCAGCCGCTACGCTACTCGCCCAATTGAAGATGCGAACCAAGCGCTTTACCGCCTATCCCGGGGGGACTACCGGCCTTATATGGCGGCTGCCCGCCCTACCGAGTTTCGGCAACTGGCAGAACATATCAATGGGTTAGCGGAACATTTTCGGCAAGCTCAGCATGATATGCAAAGCCAAATCGAGCAAGCGACCAGTGAACTGCAAGAGTCCATGGAGACGATTGAAGAGCAAAATATCAAACTCGACCTTGCTCATCGAAGCGCACTACGCGCGAATGCAGTGAAGTCCGAATTTTTGGCTAATATGAGCCACGAAATCCGCACCCCTTTAAATGGCATCATTGGTTTTTGCCGTTTATTAGGCCGCTCGTCTCTCGACGCTCGGCAGAAAGAATGGCTAGAACATGTGCACCGTGCGTGCGATAACCTGTTGATGCTAGTCAATGATGTGTTGGATTTCTCGAAACTAGAGGCCGACCGGCTGACGTTAGAAGAAGTCGATATCGATCTTGTGTCGCTGATGGATGAAGTTGTTGGCCTTCATGCACCTGAAGCTCAGCGCAAACGGCTGCATTTAGTGGCGATGGTTTATGACGATGTGCCGTCAACGCTTTGCGGCGACCCGCTACGCATCCATCAAGTCCTCAATAATTTGACCAGCAATGCCCTGAAATTTACCCAGAAGGGAGAAGTCATCATTCGTGTCATGCTGGACAGTCAGGAGGGCCAGCATGTTGTGCTGCGTATTAGCGTTAGTGACACAGGCATTGGCTTGAACGAACAACAACAAAAGCAGCTATTTAGCGCCTTTTCCCAGGCAGATCCTAGTCACTCCAGACAGTTTGGCGGCAGTGGTTTAGGGCTGACGATTTGCAGGCAATTAGTTCAACGAATGGGGGGAGAGATTTCTGTTGATAGTGAGCCTGGAGAAGGTGCAACCTTTTCATTTACGTTGCCACTACTTGCCGACATGAGCAAGGAACGGCCACAGGAACTCTCACTCGACGGCTCAATTATTCGTTTACATGAGCCCCATCTACCCACTCGCAATGTGTTGGAACACTTAATGGAACGCTGGGGCGCAACGGCCGTCTCTTTCATTGAATCTGGCAACGAGCAACTGCTACTGCTGAGCCTAGATCATGATGACTTCAGCGGTGAGCGAAAGACCTATTGGCAGTCAGTAATTGCTCAAGCGCCCTGCCCAACACTCATCCTTGCAAACGCCACTAGCTTTGAACTGCCTCACTGGGAGCTTCCTAATGGGGGGGATATACTGTGTAAACCATTTACCAGAACTCAATTGATAGCCACGTTCAAACAACTACTGGAACCTGTCACAGCCACTATTTCTGCCAACGCACAAACGGTTAAAGCGCTCCCTTCGTCAACATTCACGGTGCTGATCGTTGACGATAATGCGCCCAACCGCGAGCTATTAAAGGCTATGCTCGAAAATGAGCATATCAACATTGTATTGGCTGCCAGCGGCCAGGAAGCGTTGGATTACGCGCGTCAGAACGAAGCAGACATGGTGCTAATGGATATTCGTATGCCTGATATGGACGGCGTTCAAACCACCCAGGCTTTGCGGCGTATTAATAATAGCTGGGCGCGCTGCCCAATTATTGCCGTGACCGCACACGTGCTAAGCGATGAACGTCAGCAGTGGCTTGTGGAGGGTTTAGACGACGTATTAGTGAAGCCTATCAATGAAACTCAACTGCAACAGCAATTTCAACGCTTCTTGGGCATTACGCTGCCAATCAGTCCGCTGTTACAGACGTCCCCAAAAGCCCCTGCTCTTGGATATACACCTGCTGCGTTATCCGTCATTGATCTTGAGCTCGGCACGCGCCTAGCAGGCGGCAACCCCGAGTTCGCCAAACAGCAACTAAAGCGACTGATCGATAGCCTAAGTGAATGCGAACAGCAAATTCGCAGCGCTTTCGAAGAAAACAACCTGACGGCCTTGCTCGATCATGTTCATGCGCTCAATGGTGCCAGCCGTTACTGCGGAGCACCCGAGCTCGCGCTAACGGTCGAAACGTTGGAGACACGCTTACGCACCGGGGGCTTGGAACAGGCTGAAAATTTACTTGATAAGCTGTATGCCGCCATCAAACGCCTCAGGGAGCAGCGGAGCACGTTAAATCAGCGCTAGTCCGTTAGCGCTCAAGTACTAGCGTTCAAGTACTAGCATTCAAGTACTAGCATTCAAGTACCACAAATGCCACCGCGTAATCTGCTTCATCACTGAGCGTTATATGAGTAGCCGAGGCGCCGCTAGCTTGAAATAGACGAAGCGCCTCACCACTTAGCTGCAGGCTTGGCTTGCCCAGCGAATCATTGAGGATCTGAATATCGCCCCATTGCATACCGTTTCGCAAACCAAGCCCAAGCGCTTTAACATACGCTTCTTTTGCTGCAAAACGCTTTGCCAAATAGCTAGCGGGATGACCTTTTGTCTGCCACACAGCTTGCTCTTCAGGGCCTAAAATTCGCTGGGCAAAGCGTGGCCCATGGCGTTTTACTGCCTTAGCAAAGCGCTCGACCCGGGCGATATCCGACCCAATTCCGACAATCATCTTAGTGGCTACAGCAACCGTCATGCTTGTGTTCGTGCTCATGTTCATGCTCATGAGCATCTAACGCCGCCATTAACCCAGCTTCCTGACCAGCAATGATCAAGCGTTTCATTTCTTGAATGGCGCCCTTCAAGCCGACAAAAAGAGCTCGAGCAATAATTGCGTGACCAATATTGAGCTCATTAACACCCGGCAGCGCAGCAATCGCCTCAACGTTGTGGTAGTGCAAGCCATGCCCAGCATTAACCACTAAGCCAGCAGAAACAGCGTGAATGGCCGCTGCACTCAGGCGTTCATATTCAGCAATAGCAGCCGCACTGCCAGGTTTTGCTTCTGCATAGGCACCTGTATGCAGCTCAATCGTTGGTGCCCCTGCACGAATGGCAGCGTCAATTTGCGCGTTATCAGGATCGATGAACAAAGACACGTCGCAACCGGCTGCGCTTAAGCGCTGACAGGCATTGGCAATAAGATCAAAACCACCCACAACGTCCAAGCCACCTTCGGTGGTTAGCTCTTCACGCTTTTCTGGTACTAAACACACGTGTGCCGGGCGTATTTCCTCAGCCAGCAGTAGCATTTCTTCAGTGACAGCCATCTCTAAATTCATGCGCGTATTAAGCATTTCTGCCAATAGGCGAACGTCTCTAGGCTGAATATGGCGACGATCTTCACGCAGGTGAACCGTGATGCCGTCAGCGCCCGCTTCTTCTGCTAATAGTGCCGCTTGAACGGGATCAGGGTAACGAGTACCACGCGCTTGGCGTAGCGTCGCAATGTGATCGATGTTAACGCCTAATAAAATCCGCGGAGGATGCATCGCGTGTCTCCAATAAGTGATATCAAAATGCCCACCTAGCGCTGTCGGCGGCGGGCCAAATCGAGCATTAGTTCTCGGGAACGTAAAGCAGTCGCGCCTAAATGAGGCGCAAGCGCTGCCCGCATCACCGCTTTTAATGCACTTGCTAAGCCAACGGGCTTCCAATCGCCTTGATCAATATAGCGCAGCGTGCGACCTTCGATGCCCTGCTCAGCAGGTACAAAAGCACGACTTGCTGCATCAAATCGATAACGCGTTTGGGGATCAAGCGCACCGCCATCGTAAGTACAAAAACGCGGCGTTGCCTCTAACGTCTCCAACAGCGCCCATTCAAAACGTCGCAGCGCCAAGGCGCGGTTCGCCGGTGTTGGCAATGCCTCTAACAGCGCGCTATAAAATGCAAAAACCTCTGGCGCTGCAAGCTCCAAAGGCAGTAGACGCGTGGCTATTTCATTCGCATATAAGCCGCAGAGCAACCCTTCTCCAGCTAGCAATGCCGTCTGGCCTCGCGACTCCATCAGCATTAATCGTTTTAGCTCACGCTCGCCGCGCCACGACACAAACAAAGGGGTAAAGGGTTGCAGCCGTTGACGCGACTTAGAACCTGGCCGCTGCCCTCCATGGGCAACGGCGCGGATACGACCATGGTTAAGGGTTAACAAATCCACCAGCGCACTGGTTTCACGGTAAGGCCTGCGATGCAGTAAAAACGCTGGCTCTGCCGACATGGAAGCACTCAATCGAGATCGTAACCCAAGCTCTTTAATGCCCGCTCATCATCAGACCAGCCGCGCTTCACTTTCACCCATAGATTGAGCATTACCTTGGTACCCAAGGCGCGCTCCATATCTAGGCGGGCTTCGCGACCAATGCTTTTAATACGCTCGCCATTCTCACCGATCAAGATAACCTTTTGCCCCTGACGTTCGACCAGGATTAAGGCACTGATATGGGTCACACGCTCGGTTTCACGGAACTCTTCGATTTCCACGGTCATTTGATACGGCAGCTCATCACCAAGCTGACGCATGACTTTTTCACGCACCAACTCAGCCGCCATGAAGCGCAAGCTCTTGTCAGTGATTTGATCTTCCGGGAAAAAGTGAACGCTCTCTGGCAAGTATTTGGCAACTTCCTGCTCGAGCGTATCAACTTGGGTGCCATGCTTGGCAGAAATAGGCACAACCGCAGCAAACTCACGGCGTGCACCTACTTCAGCTAACCAGGGTAACAAGTCACCTTTATCGTTTAAGCGATCTACCTTGTTGACCGCTAGAATCACTGGTGCTTTCACGTGCTCAAGCCGCTTTAGCACGGCTTGGTCTTCATCCGTCCAACGAGTGCGGTCAATAATAAACACCACACAGTCAACATCACGTAACGCCTGTGTTGCGGCTTGATTCATAAAGCGGTTGATCGCTTTATTGCGGTCTTTGGACATGATGTGCATGCCAGGCGTATCAACATAGATGAACTGTGTCTCTTCTACCGTCTTAATACCCATTACCTGATGCCGCGTGGTTTGAGGGCGACGCGAAGTAATAGAGATCTTTTGCCCTAGAATCCGGTTCATGAGGGTTGATTTGCCTACGTTGGGCCGCCCAACGATGGCCACGAAGCCGCAGGTTTGACTCATGACTTGTCTCCAGGTGTTTTTTCAAGGTGGAATAGCGCTTCTTCAGCTGCCTGTTGTTCAGCATGGCGGCGGCTGGGACCTTTACCAGTGGTATGCTCGGTTAGCAAATCAATGTAGCACTCCACGGTAAAGGTCTGGGCATGCGCCTCCCCCTTTACAGAGACTACTTCATAGCGTGGCAACGCTGCCTGACGCGATTGCAAAAATTCTTGCAAACGTGTTTTGGGATCTTTCTGGGTATCTTGTAGCGAAATATTTTCAAGCCGCTCGGCGTACCATGCCAGCACACGTTGACGAACTACGTCCATGCCCGCATCTAAATAAATAGCGCCAATCACAGCTTCTACTGCATCAGCCAAAATGGATTCGCGGCGATGCCCGCCGCTCTTCATTTCTCCCGAGCCAAGCCGTAAGCATTCGCCGAACTCCATTTCTCGAGCCAACTCAGCCAATGTCTGGCCTTTTACCAAACGCGCTCTAAGACGTGATAATTGTCCTTCCCTAGCCTGAGGGAAACGTTGAAAAAGCGCCTCAGCGATTACAAAATTGACGATAGAGTCACCCAGAAATT
The DNA here is from genome assembly GCF_014897885.1 of Halomonas sp. 3D7M. Lineage (NCBI taxonomy): Bacteria > Pseudomonadati > Pseudomonadota > Gammaproteobacteria > Oceanospirillales > Halomonadaceae > Halomonas > Halomonas sp. 3D7M. The sequence goes on from NZ_JABUZF010000088.1 coordinate 12,622, forward strand.
CCAGGCGCTCATTGTTACGACCACCGTAGCTACGATGGGTCATGGCCAGTTCCATCAGCGTAGGGTCACCGAAGGTATGGCCGATTCGTCGGCAAAAAGCGGTTAAGGAATTACTCACAGTGCTCCTACGTCGTTGACGTTAACTAATATGACAGCATTAACAATTTCTAAACTATTTTTCATTCAATACGCCGCACGCTGGTAAAGCTAGGCAAGCCACCGTCCCAATGCATCCAAACGGCAAACGCTCTTCCAACAATATTATCTTCAGGAACAAACCCCCAATAACGGCTATCGTTGGAGTGGTCACGGTTATCACCCATCGTGAAATAGTGCCCATCCGGAACAACCACTTCGCGCATCTGGGGGCCAGGATCGCGGGGGTTATTATATATATAGTGGCTAATGCTACCTAATTGCTCTTCCAATAATAGCTGTTGCGGCGAAAGTTCGGGGCCTTCTTCAATCAATGCTTTAGTGACTGGCTCACCGTTAACATACAGCTGTTTTCCCTCATAGCGAATACGGTCACCCGGCAAACCAACCACACGTTTAATAAAGTTGACCGATGGCTCCTCTGGAAAGCGGAACACCATCACGTCGCCGCGCTCGGGATCATCAACTTCTAAAAAACGGCTGTGCAGCACCGGTAATCGCAGGCCATAGGCAAACTTATTCACCAAGATAAAGTCACCCACTTCAAGCGTCGGCTTCATTGATCCAGATGGAATTTGAAACGGCTCAATAATAAAACTACGTACGACCAACACCACCAGCAGAACTGGAAAAAATGAGCGTGAGTAGTCAATCGGCCATGGCTCTTTGAGCAACGTCTCTCGAGTCGTTCCATCCAGGCCTTCCGTGGTAGCTGCTTCAGCAGCGGCCAATCGCTCACGCCGCTTAGGTCTAAGCCAAAGCACATCCAGCAAATATATTGCCCCAGAAAGTGCAACGGCAATCACCAGTAATAATGAAAAATCCATGTGGGGTAAGTATCCCTAGTCGTTTACCTTGAGCACAGCAAGGAAGGCATCCTGGGGAATTTCAACACGCCCCACCTGTTTCATCCGTTTCTTACCGGCCTTCTGTTTTTCCAATAGTTTCTTCTTACGGCTTACATCACCGCCGTAACATTTGGCCGTCACGTTTTTACGCAGCGCTTTGACTGTTGAGCGCGCGACAACCTGGCCACCAATAGCGGCTTGAATAGCCACATCAAACATTTGCCGCGGAATCAGCTCTTTCATTTTTTCCACTAGCAGGCGACCACGGTTATGCGCATGGTCACGGTGGATAATGACGGCCAGTGCGTCAACTTTATCGCCATTGATCAGCACGTCCAGGCGAACCAACTTAGCCGCTTCAAAACGTTCGAAGTTGTACTCAAGTGATGCATAACCACGAGAAATAGACTTCAAACGATCAAAGAAATCCATGACCACTTCTGACATGGGCAGTTCATAGGTTAACTGGATCTGATTACCCAGAAACTGCATATCTAATTGCGTACCGCGACGCTGCTCACACTCAGCAATCACGTTACCAACATACTCCTGAGGAACCAGAATACTGGCACGCACGATGGGTTCACGCATCTCATCAACGTCTGCCATATCAGGCAATTTCGAGGGGTTCGATACGTATTGAATCTCGCCGTTTTTCATGGCGAGTTCATACACCACCGTCGGCGCTGTGGTCAGCAGATCAAGATCATATTCACGCTCTAAGCGCTCTTGAATGATCTCCATATGCAGCGTACCCAGGAAGCCGACGCGGAAACCAAAGCCCAATGCATCCGAGTTTTCCGGCTCATATTCAAGCGAAGCATCATTGAGCGCAAGCTTCTCAAGCGCGTCCCGAAAGTCTTCGTAGTCATCGGCACTAACCGGGAACATACCTGCATATACCTGCGGCTTCACTTTTTGGAAACCAGGCAGGCGGGGAACATCAGGGGTTTTGGTGTGGGTGATTGTATCGCCCACCGGTGCTCCGTGGATCTCCTTGATGCCAGCGACAATAAAGCCTACTTCACCAGCACGCAAAATATTGGTCTCTTTGCGAAGCGGTGTAAAGATCCCTACTTCGGTGGCCCCCCAGTCACGCCCTGTGGACTTGATGCGGATTTTGTCGCCTTTGCGCAATGTTCCGTCGAATAAGCGCACTAGCGAGACAACCCCAAGATAGTTATCGAACCAAGAGTCGATAATAAGCGCTTGCAAGGGTGCTTCCGGGTCACCTTTAGGTGGCGGAATATCCCGCACTAACCGCTCTAATAAGGCGTCGATGCCGATACCGCTTTTAGCCGACACTTGGCAGGCATCGGTGGCATCCAAACCGATAATTTCTTCGACTTCCTGTGCGACACGATCAGGGTCAGCCTGGGGCAAATCAATCTTGTTAAGTACTGGGAGTACTTCCAAGCCTTGTTCAATTGCGGTGTAGCAGTTGGCAACCGATTGAGCCTCCACACCTTGTGCGGCGTCTACCACCAACAACGCCCCTTCACAGGCATAAAGAGAACGCGACACCTCGTAAGAGAAGTCCACGTGCCCAGGCGTGTCAATGAAGTTGAGTTGATAGACTTCACCGTCTGCAGCCGTGTAGTCAAGCGTGACGGACTGCGCCTTGATGGTAATACCACGCTCGCGCTCAATATCCATGGAGTCGAGCACTTGCTCCTTAAGCTCTCGCTCGGTCAAACCGCCGCAGGTCTGAATCAAACGATCTGATAGCGTCGATTTACCATGATCAATATGCGCAATGATGGAGAAGTTGCGTATGTGCTTGAGCTTTCCGCTGGAAACGTCTTGAGACATCGAGTGTGTTCTGCCTTATGGGTGTGCAAGGTTGTAGCTGGCTTTATAGAGCCAATGTGCGCAGGCAATAAAGATTGCCGCACGACTACTTTGCCAATGTTCGTCAAAAAGATAAGCGCTATTGTAGCGATATGCGGGGGATAGGAACAGCAGTCCGGCGAGAACCGCCGGACTGGAGAGACAATCAGTGGATTACTCTAGACGTAAAGCCACAAATAGCGAGCGTCCATCTCGATACAAGCGCAATGGAATTGCGCGATCATCTGGCAGTTCTTCAACAATTCTCAACAGCTCATCTGCCGAAGCAACGCTGCGATGGTCAATACTGACTAATATATCGCCCACACGCAGCCCCGCTTGCGAGCCAACACTGTCGGGTTCGACCTGACGCACTTCCACGCCACCACCAATATTTAGGCGCTCACGGGTTGCCTCATCAACTTCTACCACAGCCACACCCAGACGAACCTGATTATTGCTGCTCGAACTATCGCTATGACCAGCTTCTAAATCAGGCCAACTACCCAGTTCAAGCGTTTCGGTTACCTCTTCGCCATCGCGCATCAGCGTTAAATCCACATCACTGCCAGGAGCAACGCGACCAATCAGACGCGGTAACGTGCTGGAACGATCAACCTCTTCACCGTTCACTGCAATAATGACGTCCCCTGCTTGAAGACCACCTTGCGCCGCAGGCCCATCCGGATCTAGGTCAGCAATCAGCGCGCCAATGGCTTCCTCCATGCCAAACGACTCAGCAAGATCACGAGACACAGGCTGAATCATTACGCCCAACCATCCACGATTCACATGTCCGTCTTCACGTAGCTGATCGGCCACATCCATGGCTACGTTAATGGGAATAGCAAAAGAGAGCCCCATGAAGCCACCGCTACGCGTCAGTATTTGTGAGTTAATACCGACGACTTCCCCTTCAAGATTAAATAAGGGGCCACCGGAATTACCTGGATTAATAGCAACGTCGGTTTGGATAAAAGGTACATAAACATCACGGGGCAGCGTGCGGTTAATAGCACTTACAATGCCAGCAGATACAGAGTGGTCAAAACCAAAGGGTGAGCCTATGGCAGCCACCCACTCACCGACTTTTAATTCATCGGAGTCGCCCAGATCAAGCACTGGTAAATTGTTGGCATCCACCTTCAGTAGCGCAACATCTGTTTGCGTATCGCTACCCACTAGCTCTGCGGTTAGTTCTCGACGGTCGTTTAATCGCACAAGAATTTCATCAGCATCTTGAACCACGTGGGCGTTCGTCAGCACGTAACCATCTGCACTAATGACGAAACCAGAACCAAGTGACTGGCGCTCTTCACTGCGGTTCGGCCCTCGACCAGGGGGAGGCGTAGGAAAACTATCGCCAAAAAAGTGGCGGAATATTTCAGGGATATCCTGGCCACCGAACCCTTGAATAGAAGGCCCAGAGCTACGCTGAATCGTCCTGCTAGTAGAGATATTGACCACACCAGGGGCAGCGTCTTCTACCAATTTGGTAAAGTCTGGCAAGTTCTGCGCGTGGGCATTTTGCCCAACGACCAAAAGCACAATAAAGCACAACCAAAGTGCGGAAGGAAAAACCAAGCGCTTCATGCAACAGCTCCTAATCAAGCAAAAGTACTAACTACGTACTAAACACAAGGGAGTGCAACTCTCAGCGAGTTACAGGAGTATTAACTGACCAGACGCGGGCGGAAGCGTTCCACTCGTCCGCGTAGTAGATATTTCAGGATGACGACAGCGCCAATTAAGGTACTAAAAAATAGCATCGCACAAACCCCATTACTCGCCCCCATTCCTGACGCCGTACCAGAAATGATGATGGCAAATAGGAGTGGTAATGCATAAACGAGCAGCGCCAGAATATTTACATCACTCTTAGTAACGGTGAACGAAACTGAGCTACCTATTGGATAAAGGCTTGAATATTGCGAGGGCAAACCGCCCGGATCAATGACGGTGCGTGGTTGACGGCGAGCTAACAACCCTGCGCCACACCCACGCCCTTCAGCACACTGCTGACAAGCGACACTGCTCGACACATCGACCACTAATCCTGCTCTAGAGTGAGCAATGACGGTGCCTGAGCGTACGATAGCATTGCAATCTGTAGTGTTCACAACGATGTACCTGGTTATTCAAATTGCACTGACTGAACAATGCGCTGCAACAATTCAACGGGCAGCTCGCCGATGCCCACTAATTGCCAGCTCTGATCTCCGACATCAATCAACGACACAGCAGCGTTAGATACACCGACTCGATGAAGACCTTCCTCCAACGCTGGCTGACTGGCGGGCGATACAAACACGCTCACAGCCGCTAACCCGTCGCTATACACACGCTGGCCGCTTTGCTGCCCTGGCTCCAAGGGCTGCTCGACAAATCCTTCAGGCAGCCAAGTTACTTGCCAAGGCTGGTCAAGCATCTGCTCATCGCTGGGGCTGGGCACTTCACCACTATAGGCGGTAGGAGAGTGAAGCTGGGTAACCTGGAAGGTTTCAAGGACACGGCCTTGAGCATCGCTAAGCACATGCTTAAGCAACAGTCCTGTCGCTCGATCGATCCACCAAGTATGTTGATATCGCTGGCTATCGATAGGCGAAAAGCGAAGCTCTACAGCATCACGCTCAGCTACGCGTGTTTTATCCTGAAGCGTTATGTCATAGTACTCGGCAACATGCTCTGCCCATGCTTCTGGTGCAGATACTGAGTCAGACTCGCCAGCTGGAAACCAAGCTAAATGCCCAGCGATGGAACGGCGTTCAACGCTAACGGACGGGCCATCCAGGTGCTGCACAACTTGTTGGCGAACGCCATCTCGAACACGGTGGGAGAGCGCCAGTGTTCTCACCCCTATCGCATCAATAGAAACCGCACGCGCTTGAAACTCAAAGCAGTGCCCAGCATAGACACTGGC